>DAMBCY010000142.1:0-9460 GCA_032056255.1 Cellulomonas sp.
CCGTGAGCTCCTGCTCGCCCAGCGGCGCGGTGACCACGAGCGTGTCGCCGACCGCCCAGCCCTTGGTCTCGGCGGCGGACGCGCTGACCACGGCCTCGCCGTCCCGCAGCACCCCGATCTCGCCGTCGACCTGCACCGCGTCGATCGCCCGGTCGAACAGGTCGGGCGCCAGGCCGGCGACGTACTCCGTCCCGGACGCCTCCGTCCCGCCGAGGGCGACCGGCAGCGGCGCGAACGCGAAGGCGTCGACGTCCCCGACCTCGGGCAGCGCCTCGACGTCCTCGACCGCCCCGGACGGCACGGCGTAGGTCGCCGACTGCAGCACCAGGTCGCCGTGCAGCTGCGACTCGACGACGCCCGCCACCGACGCCTGCGCCGTACCCGCGATCACCGACACGCCGCCGACCAGCGCCATGCCGATCATCAGCGCGCCCGCGGTGTTCGCGGTCCGGCGCGGGTTGCGCACGACGTTGCCACGCGCCAGCCGGCCCACGGGCCGCAGCAGCCGCACGAACGGCCAGGCCAGGACGCCGACGGTGCTGCGCGCGAGGCTCGGTGCGAGCATCAGCACGCCGATCAGCACGGCGGCGGCGCCGATCGCGAGCGGGGTGTCGGCCCAGTCGGCCTCGGCGTTGAGGACCGCCGCGACGACGCCCGCGACGCCGAGCCCGACGACGACGGTGCCGAAGACCGCGCGGACCCGCATCGAGCGCTCCGGCACGGCGACGTCGTCCCGCATGGCCTCGACCGGCGGCACGAGCGCGGCCCGGCGGGCCGGGACCGCGGCGGCGAGCACGCTCACGACGGTGCCGACCAGGAGCGAGACGACGACGGTCTGGGTGTCGACCGGGATGTCCCCGGCCAGGTCCATGCCCATCGACTCGAAGACGACCTTGAGCCCCTGCACCAGGCCGAGCCCGCCGACGACGCCCGTCGCCGAGCCGATCAACCCGACGACGGCGGCCTGCACCAGGATCGACGCGAACACCTGCAGCGGGGAGGCGCCGACGGCGCGCAGCAGCGCGAACTCCCGCATCCGCTGCCGCACCGACATCGCGAACGTGTTCGAGATGATGAACGCGCCGACGAACAGGGCGATCGCGGCGAACACCAGCAGGAACGTCGTGATGAAGCCGAGCATCTCGCCGATCGCGGCCTTGTTCTCGTCGCGGAGCTGCTCGCCGGTCACGACCTCCAGGCCGCCCGTGGCGAACGGCCGCAGCACCTCGACCAGCTCCTCGGGCGTGGCGCCGTCCGCGGCGTAGACCGCGATGTCGGTCACCTCCCCGTCCGGTGCGAACAGCGCGTAGGCGGTGTCCTCGTCGAGGACCACCAGCGTCGCGCCGGCCATCGGGCCGCCCATGTCGAACGCGCCGACGACCCGGACGTCCGTCACCTGACCGCCGAGCACCGCCTGGGTGGTGTCGCCGATGTCGAGGCCGGACGACTCGAGCGTGGCCGTCTCCAGCGCGACCTCGCCGGCCCGCTCGGGCCCGCGCCCCTCGGCCACGTCGACCGACGGGTCCAGCGGGTTCCACGGAACGCGAAGCTCGGTGCCTGGGTGCTCTGCACCGCGGTGCCGTCGGCGCCGACCAGGACCACCGGTCCCTGGACCTCGGGGATCGCGACGTCGACCGCGTGGAGCGCCTCGATCTCCTCCGCCAGGCTCCTCGGCACCGTGCCGGTGACGGACGTGCCCTCCGCGGCGGTCGCCGTGCCGTCCTGCTCGAACCGCAGGTACGCGTCGCCCGGCGCGGCCGCGTCGACGATCCCGTCGAACGTGCTCGACATCATGGTGCGCAGGGAGAAGGTGCCGGCGACGAAGGCCACGCCCAGCGCGACGGCGAGCAACGACAGCACGAACCGGACGAGGTGCGCGCGGATCCCGCGCAGCGCCACGCGGCCCATCAGCGGGCGGTGCTGTCGGCGGCGGCGCCCACGGGCGCCGGGGAAGCCGGACGGAGCGCGGCGAGCGCCGCGAGCACGGTGTCGGGCGTCGGGTCCGTCAGCTCGCCGACCAGCCGGCCGTCCGCGAGGAACAGCACCCGGTGCGCGTACGACGCCGCGGTCGGGTCGTGGGTGACCATGACCACCGACTGGCCCAGCTCGTCCACCGAGCGGCGCAGGAAGCCCAGCACCTCGCCCGAGGACGTCGAGTCCAGGTTGCCCGTCGGCTCGTCGGCGAACACCACGGCCGGGCGTGACACCAGGGCACGGGCGCACGCGACACGCTGCTGCTGGCCGCCGGACAGCTCGGTCGGCTTGTGGTCCAGCCGGTCCGCGAGCCCGACGGCCTGCACGACGGCGTCCAGGTGCGCCCGGTCGACCGGGCGGCGCGCGATGTCCAGCGGCAGCGTGATGTTCTCCAGCGCGGTCAGGGTCGGCACCAGGTTGAACGCCTGGAACACGAAGCCGAGGCGGTCGCGGCGCAGCCGGGTGAGCTGCCGCTCGTTCATCGCGCTGACCTCGAGTCCGTCGACCGAGACCGTGCCGGCGCTCGCCCGGTCCAGGCCCGCCATGCAGTGCATCAGCGTGGACTTCCCGGAGCCCGACGGCCCCATGATCGCGGTGAGCTCACCGCGCCCGAAGTCCACGTCCACACCGGCGAGGGCGTGCACCGCGGTGTCGCCCGTTCCGTAGGTCTTCACCAGACCGCGTGCGCTCGCGATCGGTGTGGCGTCGTCGGTGTTCATGATCTCCAGTTCCTGTGCGCCGGCTGTCGGACCGGTCGATCGTCTCGTGCCGGGTCGGGGCGACGGCATCAGGGAGCACCCTGGTCCACCCCTGACCCGACCCCCGGGGCCGAAGGTCCCGAACCCTGACCTCGCAGGTCAGAGCCGTGCTGAGCGGTCCTCCGATCGGGCGGCGGCCGTCCACGGGTGGCTCCGGCGAGCGGTCCCGCGGGGCGGGCGGGCGCCGGTGCCGGACGGTGTGGCGCCGGTCACACCCGCGTCCTAGTGTGGGCCACGGGGTGCTCCGATGCCGTGGTCCCTGATGTTCTGGTTGGCGCTGCCCGCGCTGACGTTCACCGCCGTGCTGAGCCTGCTCCCCGGCGAGACCTCGTCGCGCCGCCGCTCGGTCCTGTCCGGGGTGCGCAACCGCATCGCCGGGCTGCTGGACCGGGTGGCCGCGCACGTGCGTCACGGTCGGCACGTCCCCCCGCCGGACCCGTTCGACGCGCTGCACGTGCAGATGCGCCTCAGGATCGTCGCGGACCACCTGCAGCGGCTCGAGGCCGACCGGCACGCGTGGGCCCGCGCGGAGCGGATCATCGCGAGCCAGCTCGCCTACGACGCGCTGCTCGCCGACGCGTGCCGGCTCGCGGGGGTGGAGGTGCTGCCGCGGGCGAAGGGCGACCCGTGGGAGCGGATGCGCGAGGAGGTCGAGCTCGCCGCGCGCGGCTGGACGTGGTGAGGTCTGCTCGTCGCCGCGCCCACGACCCCCGCCGCCGCGCCCACCCCGCCACGCACGGGTCTACTCCGCCCCGCCCCGGTCCTGGCCCGGCCTGCCCCGCGCTCCCCCGGTCCTGGCCCGGCCTGTCCCGCGCTCCCCTGGCCTGGCCCGTCCTGCACCGCGCTCCCCCGGCCTGGCCCGTCCTGCACGGGCCGGCGCCGTCCTGCACGGGCCTACCCCGCGACGACCGTCAGCGTGCTCGACCCGTCCCCGCGCCGCCGGACCTCGATCCGCTCGGCGACCGTCTGCTTGAGCGCCTCGACGTGCGACACCACGCCCACGACCCGCCCGCCGGCCCGCAGCCGGCCCAGCTCGGCCAGCACCGCGTCGAGCGTGTGCGGGTCGAGGGTGCCGAAACCCTCGTCGATGAACAGCGTCCCGAGCTCGACGCCGCCGGCCTCCGCGGTGACGACGTCCGCCATGCCGAGGGCCAGGCACAGCGCGACGTAGAAGGTCTCCCCGCCGGACAGGGTGCGGGGGTCCCGGGTCGCGCCGGTGGTGTGGTCGACGACGCGCATCGCCAGGCCGGTGCGCCGCGAGCGGACGTCCTCGCGCTCGTCGGAGCGCTCGAGCTCGTACCGGCCGTCGGACATCTCGCGCAGGCGCTCGTTCGCGGCGGCCACGACGTCCTCGAAGCGCCGGACCAGGACGTACGTGGCGAGCGAGAGCGACCGGGCGTTGTCCGCGTCGGCACCGCCCGCCAGCCGGGCCATCCGGACGACCGGCGCGGCGTCGCCCTCGACCGCGGCGAGCTCGGCGGCCGCTGCCGTGACGTGACCGGCGGCCTCCGCGGCGCGCTCGGCACGGTCGCGCACGGAGCCCAGGACGGCCCCGGCGGCGGTATCGGCGGCCACGGCCTCCGCGAGGGCGGCATCGAGGCCGGCCACCCGGATCCCGAGCGCGTCCGCCTCCTCCTCCGCGAGCTCGGCGATCTCCGGGGCCCGCAGGCCCTCCTCCACGAGCGCGACCGCCGTGCGGTGCGCCTCGACGGCACGTTCGACGGCGGCGGCGTCCGCGGCCTGGGCGACCGCCGCGCGCGCCTCGTCGGCGTCGTCGAACCGCTGCTCGCGGAGCACCGCGGCGAGCTCCACGTCCCGGTCGGCCGCGGCGCGGTGAGCCTGCGCGTGCCGGTCGAGGGCGTCGAGCACGGCATCGGAGGCGTCGACCCGGGCCTGCTCGGCACCCTGCCGCGCGAGCACCGTCGGGTGCTGCTCCCGGGCGGTCTCGACCTCGGTCCGGTCGCGCTCCAGGTCCTCCTCGGCGCGGGCGAGGGTGTGCGTGGCCTCGGCGTGCTGCTCGCCGAGCGCCGTCCGGTTGCCGCGCAGCTCGTCGGTGTCGCGGTCGTGCTCGGCCAGGTCGGCGCGCAGCCGGTCCCGCCGCCCGACGGCGGACTCCGCCTCGGCCAGCGTCGCCCGACGCGCCCGAACCCGGGCCGCGGCCTCGTCCTGCTCGGCGGCCCCGAGCCCGCCGGTGCGCTCCCGCACGGCCTCGCGGCGCTCGGTCAGCGCGACGACCCGGGAGTCGTGGTCGTGCACGGACTGCTCCGCCGTCCGGCGCCGCTCCTCGGCGGCGGCGACGTCCTCCTCCCGCACGTGCCCCTCGGGCAGCGGGGCCAGGTGCGGGTGCTCCGTGCCGCCGCACACGGGGCACGGGTCGCCCTCCGCCAGCCCGGCGGCGAGCTCGCCGGCGAAGCCGTCCAGCCGGGCGGTGCGGAGCCGGCTCTCCTCCTGCACCGCGGCGCGCGCGACCCGCGCGGCGGTGTCCCGGTCCGCGGTGGCCGCGGCGAGCGCGACCTCGACGGCCGCCAGGTCGCGGACCGCGGCGAGCACGACCTCGGCGTCCGCGAGCTCGCGGGCCCGTGCCGGTGCGGTCGCGGCGAGGTCCGCCGTCGCGTCGAGCGCCGCCACCAGCGCGGAGCGGGCGGCGGGCCGCGCGGCGAGCAGCCCGTCCGCCTCCGCGATGGCCCGCGCCCGGGCCGCCTGCAGCTCGCGCACCCGGTCCAGGTCCCGGGCGCGGCGGTGCAGGCCGTCCTCGAGGTCGACCACGCGCCGCAGCGTCGCGACCAGCCCGGCGCTACGCTCCCGCGCCGCGGTCAGGGCACGGGGCAGGTCCGGGTCGGCGAGAGCGGCCGCGACGTCCGCGGGAGCCAGCCCGGCCGGCACGCGGTCGAGGGCGGCGTGCAGCTCCTTCTCCGCCCCGGCGAGCACGGCGCGGGCGTCGTCGAGCCCCCGCAGCACGGGACGCACCACCGCGGCCCGCCGGGCCCCGTCCAGCCGCGCCAGGTCCGCCGCGTGCTGCTCGGCCGCGGCGGCGAGGCGGCCCTGCTCGACGCGCAGCGCGTCACGTCGGCGGACCAGGCGCAGGCGCGCACCGGCCTGGTCGGCAGCGGCGCGCGCGGCGGTCGCGCGTGCGGCCGCAGCGGCCGCCGCAGCCGCGGCCGCGTCCTCCTCGGCGCGGAGCCCCGCGAGCCGCTCGGTCACCAGCTCGCCGACGACTCCCGGCTCGGTGGCCGCGGTGTCGCGCAGCAGCGCCACGGCGACCTCGTCGGCGCCGGACGCCCCGGCGAACCGCGCGACGCACTCCTGCACCCGGGTCCGCGCGTCGGCCCCGGCGCGCTGCGCCTCGCGGCGCATCTCGTCCAGCCGGTGCTGGACGCGTTCGTACACCTCGGTGCCGAAGATCCGCTGCAGCAGCCCGCGGCGCTGCTCGGGGTCGGCGCGCAGGAAGGCCGCGAACTCCCCCTGCGGCAGCACCATCGTCTGCACGAACTGCGCGCGGTCCAGCCCCACGACCCGGGTCAGCTCGGCACCGGCCTCGTCGAGCCGCGTGGACAGGAGCTCGCCGTCCGGGACGTCCGCGGGGTCGCCGCCGTCGGGGGCGGAACCGAGCCGCCACAGCTTCACGGTCGCCTGCTGCTTCACCGTGCCGGAGCCGCGCCGCTTCGGCCGGTCGTAGGCGGGGGTGCGCCGCACCCGGTAGACGCCCGAGCCGGTCTCGAACACCAGGTCGACCACGGACTCGACGTCCTCGGCGGCGAACGCCGACCGGAGCCGGTCCTCGCTCGCGGCGGCCGAGGCGACCTTGCCGTAGAGCGCGAACACCACGGCGTCGATGACGGTGGACTTGCCCGCGCCGGTGGGGCCCTCGAGCAGGAACAGCCCGCCCGCGGACAGCGCGGCGAAGTCGACGGTGTACCGGCCGGCGAACGGCCCGACCGCCTGCATCGTCAGGGTGTGCAGCCGCATCAGGCGCTCCGCTCCGCCGCCACGGCCTGCTCGTACGCCCGGCGCAGCACGGCCGCCTCGGCCGGGGTGGGTGGGGCACCGCTGACGTGCGCGACGAACTCGGCGGCGACCTCGAGGGGGTCCCGCGCCGCGCTCACCTCCGCGGCCCGGACGCCGGCGTCCCGGGCCGGCGGGCGGTGCTGCACCACCAGGGCGTGCGGGAACCGTCCCCGCACGCGGGCGTAGAGGTCCGTGGGCCGGTGCGCGTCGGTCACGGTCACCCGCACCCAGTCGTCCACGTGCGGCTCGCCCGTCGCGCCGAGCAGCTCGTCGAGCGTCGCCGTGAGGTCGGCCATCCGGCGGGGCACGGGCGCGTCCACCAGCCGGACCCGCGCGGGACCGTCGGGGCCGAGCTCCACCAGGGCGGTCGACTTGGCGTGCCGGGCCTCGGAGAACGAGTACGCGAGCGGGGAGCCCGAGTAGCGCAGCACCGTCGGCGCGTCGGGGTCGCCGACCCGCTGGGGGCCGTGCAGGTGCCCGAGCGCGACGTAGTCGACACCGTCGAACGCGGCCGCCGGAGCGTGGTCCACGCCCCCGACGCGGATGTCCCGCTCGGACTCGCTCGCGGCCCCGCCCACGACGAACGCGTGCGCGAGGACCACGGACCGGGGGCGGGCGCGGCCCGCCTCGAGGGCGTCCGCCGTCCGGGCGGCGAGGTCCGCCCGCACCCGGTCCATGGCCGCGCCGATCACGGCGGCGTGCGACCGGGCCAGCGGCTCGTCCCCCGACGCCAGGGTGTGCCGGGCGGCGTCCGGGTCGAGGTACGGCAGCCCGTAGACCAGCACCTCCGCTCCGTCGGAGCCGGTCAGCGCCACCGGTCGCGCCACGTCCTCCGCGCGCGCGAGCACCCGCACCCGGTCGGTCAGCAGGTCGGCGCCGAACCCGAGCCGGATCGCCGAGTCGTGGTTGCCGGGGGTCACGACGACGACCGCGTGCTCCGCGAGCCGCCGCAGCGCGTCGGACAGCTGCGCCACGGACTCGACCGGGGGGATCGCCCGGTCGTAGACGTCGCCCGCCACCAGGACCGCGTCCACCCGCTCCGCGCGGACGACCTCGACCAGGTGGTCCAGGAACGTCTGCTGGTGCGCCGTCAGGTCGACGCCGTGCAGGGTGCGGCCGAGGTGCCAGTCGGAGGTGTGGAGCAGCCGCATGCCCCGAACGTAGCCGCGAGCACCGACATCTCCGCACATCCGCGGCGTCGGCTGTGGACGAGCGGCGTGGCGGTCGCCTGTGGAGGAATCGGTGCCCGCTCCCGGTGCGACGCCCGCACCTCGGTGCCCGCTCTCCGCGCGGCGCCCGTCACACCCGGCGCGCCCGTGGCGGCTCAGGCGACGGCCGGCTCGGGCTCCTCCTCGATCTCGCCCGCCATGCCGAGCAGCTCGAGCCGGTCGAGCACCTCCCGGCGCGGGTCGCGCAGCGTGATCCGCTGCCCCGTCTCGGTGGCGGCGAGGTGCAGCTGCAGCACGAACGCGAGCCCCGAGGAGTCGATGAACGTCACGTCGCGCGCATCCACCACGATCGGTGCGGTGCTGGCGAGCGCCTGCGCCATCGAGGCGCTCGCGTCGGCGCGCAGGGCACCGTCGACCTCGCCCCACATCCGGACCACGGAGCGCCCGTGCGCCGACGTCGCGGCGATGCCCCCCAGGCGTGCGGGGGCGGTGTCGATCAGGTCCATCGGTCCTCGTCTTCTCGTCGTCCGGGCCGCCCGATCATGGACCGGGAGCGCGTGCGCCGCACCCGCAGACGAGGCGTCGACCGTGTGATCCGCGCCGCTGCGGCTGCTGTCCTGCACGTGGTGTCGAACGCACGACGGCCGCCCGGTGTTCCCCGGGCCCGGAATTCCGTTGACCCGGGCTTGACCCGGGACGGTCAGGAGGCGTCGGCCGGCAACGGCTCCGTCACGTCGGCGACGATCGCCCCGAGCACCCGGACCAGGTCGTCCCCGGCCAGGGTCGCCCCCACGCCGTGCCCGCCGCCGCCGATCGAGGCGGGGCGCCCGGGCACCCGCGCGTCAGCCACCACCGGCCAGGCGCGCAGCGACCCGAACGGCGTGATCGTCCCGCGCTCGTACCCGGTGACCTCCTTGGCGGTGGCCGCGTCGGGCATCGACATCCGGCTCACCCCGAGGACGGCGCGCAGCTTCGGCCACGAGATCGTCCGGTCCCCGGGCACGAGGACGAACAGGTAGTCGTCCTCCCCGCGCCGCACGACGAGCGTCTTGACGATCCCGGACGGGTCGACGCCCCGCGCGGCGGCGGCCTCGGCCAGCGACCCGACCCTGCCGTGCCGGGTGATCGTGTGCGGGACGCCGGCCTCCGCCAGCGCCCGCGCCGCCCGCTGCTCGCCCTCGGTGCTCTCGCCCTCCACCGTCATGCCGGCCACCCTACGAGCCGGGAGCCCGGGGAGCCGCGGCCAGGTCGCCGACCGCGCTCGGCACCCCGGCGCAGGGTTCCGGGCGCCGGGCCCCGGGAGCTACCGCCACACCGGCCGACGCGCCCCCCACCACGCGACCACGACCACGAGGGCGAGGGTCAGCGCGATCACCGCGTACCCGGCCCAGTCCCCGGTGCCGGTGAGCACGGGCTCGGGGCAGCGAGGCACGTCGCAGACGAAGGCGCTGTGACGGCTGGGGTCCTCGGAGCGCAGGAACGCGTGGATCACGGCTGCGGGGGTCCGCACCTGCCCCACGGCCCCCTCGGAGGCACGTGACCCCGTCGCAGACC
>DAMBCY010000143.1:0-6933 GCA_032056255.1 Cellulomonas sp.
TGGTTCATCAGGTCGATCATGCGGCCCGGGGTGCCGACGACGACCTCGACGCCACGCTGCAGCATGTCGATCTGGGGCTCGTACGCCCGACCGCCGTACAGCAGGGAGATGCGCACCGAGCGGCGCTTCGAGGCGGTCTCCAGGTCACCGGCCACCTGCACCGCGAGCTCGCGCGTCGGGACGATGACGATCGCCTGCGGCTTGCCCGGGGCGGGCAGGGTGTCGAAGCCCTCCTCGCCGGGGGCGACGACGCGGTGCAGCAGCGGGACGCCGAAGCCGAGCGTCTTGCCGGTGCCGGTCTTGGCCTGGCCGATGATGTCGTGGCCGGACAGCGCCACGGGCAGGGTCATCGCCTGGATCGGGAACGGGGTGGTGATGCCGGCGTCGGCGAGCGCCTGGACGATCTCCGGGCGGACGTCGAAGTCCGCGAAGGTCACGTCGGCGGCCTGCACGGAGGCGGCGGTGGGGGTCACGATGGTGTCGACGGCGACGTCCTCGGGGAGGTCGCTGGTGTCGACGGCGGGTTCGGTCGAGGTCACGGACGGCTCTTCACTCGTGAAGGTGGCGAGCCGCACGCCGCTCCCGGGTCCCGGCACCGGCGGGCATCGCCACAGATGGTCCGGCAGCCGATCGTGCAGGTCAGACGAGGGCGGTCCGGACACCAGGGGTGTCGCGCCGCGCTCGGAGCACCGTGGTCGAGACGACCGGGCAACCGTTGTACACCTCCCATGATACGCACGGGGGTCGGCCGGGGCGCGTGCGACGCGGCACGCCCCGGCGCGCGTCGGCGCGCGTCGGCACGGTGCTCAGGGCGCCGGGACGGCGATCGCGGTCGGGGCGGGCGCCGCGGTCGGGTGCCCGGCACCGGAGCGCACCGCCTCCGCGAGCCGGCGCTGCTGGGTGGCGGCGAGCACGAGCGCCAGCACGGTCGCGCCCACGGTGACCGCGAACGCCGCACGGTGCCCGAGGTGGTCGGCGAGGTTGCCGGCCACGCCGGACCCGAGCGCGTACCCGACGCCGGTGGCGGACGCGAGGGCCGTCATGGCGGCCCCGGTGCGGCCGGCGGGCACGACGCGCTCGCCGAGCGAGAACACCCCGATCATGTACGGCGCGATCGCGAAGCCGAGCACGGCGACCGCTGCGGTGAGCGCGGGCAGCGTGCCGACGAGCAGCAGGGGCCAGGACAGCAGGACCATCGCGCAGGCGGCCGCGAGCACGCGGCGCTCGTGCCCGATGCGTGCGGGGATGAACGCGGTGCCGATGCCGGCGGCCGCGCTGCCGACGCCGAGCACCGCGTGGATCAGCCCGGCGAGACCCGGCTGGCCGGCCTGCGTGGCGAGCACGGTGGTGCCGGTCTGGGTGGCGCCGAACAGCATGCCGACGGCGGTCTGCGCGACGACCAGGACGGTGAAGGCGGCGGTGAGCAGCCGGCCCGTGGGGGGTGTGTGCGGGCCGGCGGCGGTGCGGCGCGCGGTCGGGTGCAGCGCGAACGCGGTGCCGAACACGGCCAGCAGGCCGGCGGCGGTGAGCAGCGCGCCGCCGGGGGAGAGGGCGACCGCGACCAGCCCCACGACCGCGGGGCCGATCGCGAACGAGGCCTCGTCGACGGCGCCCTCGTAGGAGAACGCGGCGTCGACCAGCCGGCGCTGCTCGGGGCCGGTGCCCGCGGTGATGGGGCGCCAGCGCACGCGGGCCAGCGGTCCGACCTGCGGCAGCGCGAGGCCGGTGCCGGCGGCGACCGCGACGAGCACGGCCTCGCTCGCGCCGTCGCCGGCGAGCAGCGTCAGCGCGGTCAGCGCGGCCGCGCCGGCGAGCGACTGGACGAGCACGACGGGGCGCTGGCCGTGGCGGTCGGCGAGCGAGCCCGCGACGGGCGCACCCGCGGCGTTGGCGACGGCGAGCGCACCGGCGGCGAGGCCGCCGGCGCCGTACCGGCCGGTCGCGGTGGATACCAGGAGCAGGGTGCCGAGCTGCGCCATGGCCATCGGCAGCCGGCCGAGGAAGGCGACGAGGACGTAGGCGGGCCCGGCCAGGCGGAACAGGCGGGCGTAGGCGTTCAGGGCGGTCACGAGGGCCTCTCGGGGTACGTCGGTCCGACGCGCCTCCCCGCCTCCAGGTCGCGTCACAGCCCTCAACTGCGGTCATCGTACCGCCGCGGGGCTACGCTTTCCGGATGACCGACGCCGTTCCTCCCGTCCCGCCGCAGGCCGTGCCCGCAGCGGCCGCAGCGCACCCGCCGCGCGAGTCCGCCGACACCGTCGAGCTGCTGGGGCTGGTCGCGCACCTGCAGCACGTCGCGTTCGGCCGGCTCGCGGAGGACGCGCGGGTGGCGCCGAGCACGGGCCAGCAGCTGGAGCTGAGCCGGCTCGCCGCCGCCGCCGTGACCCGCCGCGACCGGGTGCTCGACCGCGTCGTCGAGCTGGGCGGCGACCCCGAGCGGTGCCTGGGCGCGTACGCGCGGCTGCTGGAGGACTTCGACTCCCGCACCCAGCCGAGCACCTGGTGGGAGCGGCTGCTCCGCTCGTACGTGGCCGACGGGGTGTCCGACGACTTCTGCCGGATCGCCGCCGCCGCGGTGGACCCCGGGTCCCGGGCCCTGCTGCTCGAGGTGCTGGACGACGCCGAGCACGCGAACCTCGCCGTGGGCGAGCTCGAGGCGGCCGGCGCGGACGACGAGGTGCTCACCTCCCGGCTCGCGCTCTGGGGCCGGCGGCTCGTCGGCGAGGCGCTGGGCGTCGTGCAGCAGGCGATGGCCTCGCACCCCGGGCTCGGCCGCCTCGTCACCCGGCGCGCGGCCGTCGACGCCGTCGGCGCGGACGCCGACCCGGCGGCGGACCCGGCCCTCGTCACGGGGACCCCGGAGGTGGAGGAGCCGGCCGCGCCCGGCAGGCTGTTCGGCGAGCTCACCGCGGAGCACACGCGGCGGATGTCGCGCCTCGGCCTCACCGCCTGAGACCCGACCAGCGTCCGGGACCCGCTCGCACGGTCCGGGGCGGGCTGGTCCCCCGGGGCACGACGACGCCCCCGGCACCGGGTGCCGGGGGCGTCGTCGCGCTGCGGGTCGGTCCCGCCGGGCCTCAGATCGCGCCGAAGCCGACGCGCCCCTTCGACTCGGTGCCGATCTCGACGTAGCCGATCGACGCGGACGGGACGATGACGCGCCGTCCGCGGCTGTCGACCAGCTCGAGCACCGGCGCGCCGGCCAGCGCCGCGGTGACGGCGGCCGTGACCTCGTCGGCCGTCTGGTCGGACTCGATCACCAGCTCGCGCGGCAGGTGCTGCACCCCGATCGTGATGTCCACGCTTCGTCGTCTCCTCGCTCGTCCGGTCGATGCCCCGTCATCCTAGGCCGGGGTCACGCCGGCGGGGTCGCGCGCGAGGTCGCGTTCGCCCTCGGCCGAGAGGTCCGGCCGGTCCCCGGGGGCGGGCACGAAGTCCGCGACCCCGCCCCACGCGAGCCGGGCGACGAGCGTGGCGGTGTCGCGGGCCGAGGGCGCCCCGGGAGTGCGCAGCCGCCGGGTCGCGGCCGCCTGGGCGGTGGCGGCGACCGACGGGGCGAGGACGGCCGCGGTCTCGGCGGGCACGCCCGCCACGTCCGCGAGGACGGTCCCGAGCCGGCGGGTCACGGCCTCGGTGGCGCGCTCGACGCGGGCGCGCACCTCCTGGTCGTGCCGGACGTCGGACTCGAACAGCAGGGCCGACGACTCGCCGGCGGTGTCCACGAAGTCCAGGTAGGCGCGCACGACGCCGGTGATGATGGCCCGCGCGTCGTGCGGGCGGACCTCGCCGGGCGGGTGCGCCGCCAGCGCCGCGTCGACGGCGGACAGCAGCTCGTCGCCCCGCGCGTCCACGACGGTGAGGTAGAGGTCGAGCTTCGACGGGAAGTGCCGGTAGAGCACCGGCTTGCTGACCTCGGCGCGGTCGGCGATGTCGTCCATCGACACGTGGTGGAAGCCCTCGGAGGTGAACAGCTCCTGGGCGATCCGCAGCACCTGCTGCCGGCGCAGGGCGCGGGGCATGCGCACCGGTCGGCCTCGACCGGTCGGGGGCTGGTCCATCGGGCGATGATAGCCAGCGGCTCCGCGGGCGCCCGGCCGGTCCGGGTTCTGGTCGTCGGGCCGGGGTCCGGGCTCGGGCGCGCGGACGGCCGGGGGCGGGGCGGGAGCCGCGCCGACGTGTGGGCGGCGTGTGATGGGATCGGGGCCGTGACCCCGACCCCCGCCGCCGCGCCGGTTCCTCCGGTGCCCGCGGCCGGGCTCCCCGGCCCGGGTGGTCTGCGCCTGGTGCGCCCGGCCCTGGCCGACGTGCCGGAGCCGGTGCGGCTGGGGGCCGACCAGCGCGCGGTGGTCGACCGGCTCGTCGCGGGCACCGACCCCGCCCTGCTGGTCGTGGGCGCGGCGGGCACCGGCAAGACGGTCCTCGCGGTCGAGGCGGTGGCGGCCGTCCTCGGGGCGGACGCCGAGGCGCTGCTGCCCGATCCCGCGCTCCCCGCGCCGGACGAGGTCCTCGTGCTGGCCGCGAGCCGGCGGGCGGCGGCGGACCTGCGCGACCGGATCGGTTCGCGGGTCCGCCGGACCACCGGGCAGGCGATGGTGCGCACGGCGGCCTCGGCGGCGTTCGCGGTGCTGCGCGCCCGGGCCGCGCTGCGCGGCGAGCCCGCGCCGACGCTGGTCTCGGGCCCGGAGCAGGACCTCGCCCTCGCGGAGCTGCTGGCCGGGCACGTGGCGGGGGAGGGCGTGCCGCTGCGGTGGCCCGCGGGCGTGCCGGACGAGGCGATGACGCTGCGCGCGTTCCGCGGCGAGCTGCGCGACCTCCTGATGCGCGCCGCGGAGCGCGGGGTGCAGCCGGAGGACCTGGCCCTGCTCGGCGAGCGGCACCGGCGCCCCGGGTGGACGGCGGCCGCGACCCTGTACCGCGAGTACCAGGACGTCATGACCCTGCGGACCGGCACCCCCGACGCGGGCGCGCGCCTGGACCCCGCGGTCGTCGTCGAGGAGGCGGCCGAGGCGCTGCGGGCGTGGGAGGACGAGCTGCCCGGGCACCCGCGTCCGCGCTGGCGGCTCGTGGTCGTCGACGACTACCAGGAGGCGACGGAGGCGACCGCCCGTCTGCTGCGCGTCCTGCAGGCCGACGGGGCCCGGCTGCTGCTGCTCGCCGACCCGGACGCGGCGGTGCAGACGTTCCGCGGCGCGACGCCGGCGCTGGTCGGTCGTGCGGACGTCACCGGTGCCGGGCCGGGCGAGCTCGGTGCCGTCCGGCTGGTGCTGGACGGCGTGCGGCGGCACGGCCCGGCGCTGCGGGAGGTCGCGGCGCGGGTGGCGGAGCGGGTGGCCGTGGTCGGGGGCGCCGCGCACCGTCGGGCGCTGCCGGTGGTGCGTGACGAGGCCGCGGGCACCGGCGCCCGCGGCACGTCGACGGTGCGCGCCGCCGTGCTGCCGAGCCCCGCGCAGGAGGCCGCCTGGATCGCGCACGCGCTGCGCCGGGCGCACCTCGAGGACGGCACCCCCTGGGCCGAGATGGCGGTGGTCGCCCGGACCGGTGCGCAGGTGACGGCGCTGCGCCGCGCGCTCGGCGGTGCCTCCGTGCCCGTCGCCGTCGTCGGCAGCGACGTGCCGCTGCGCGACGAGCCGGCCGTCCGGCCGCTGCTCGACGCCCTGCGCTGCGCGCTGGGCCCCGGGGCCGGCGGGGCCGCGCTCGACGCCGGGCTCGCGGCCCGGCTGTGCTGCTCGCCGCTCGGGGGGCTCGACGCCGTCGGCCTGCGCCGGGTGCGCCGGGCGCTCCGCGCCGAGGAGGTCGGCGGCGGCGGCGGGCGGGCGAGCGACGACCTGCTGGTCGAGGTGCTGTCCGCGCCCGGGCGGGCCGCCCTCCTGCCCGCCGCCGTGCGCCGGCCGGTCACCCGGCTCGCGGAGGTGCTCGAGGCGGGCCGGGTCGCGGCCGCGGCGCCGGGCGCGGACGCGCAGACCGTGCTGTGGGCGCTCTGGGAGTCGTCGGGCCTGGTCGAGCCGTGGCGGCGGGCGGCGCTGGCCGGCGGTCCCGGCGGCGCGCGCGCGGACCGGGACCTGGACGCGGTGCTCGCGCTGTTCCGCGCCGCCGAGACGTTCGTGGACCGGATGCCGCAGTCGCGCGCGGCCGCGTTCCTCGAGTGGGTGGAGGCGCAGGAGCTGCCCTCGGACACGATCGCCGCCCGCGCCAGCCGCGACGCCGTCTCCGTGCTGACCCCCGCGGGCGCGGCCGGCCGGGAGTGGGACGTCGTGGCCGTCGCCGGGGTGCAGGACGGGGTGTGGCCGGACCTGCGGCTGCGCGACTCGCTGCTCGGGTCGCAGGCGCTCGTCGACGTCCTGGCCGGGCGGGACGGGCCGGGGACCGCGGACGCCGGTGCCGGGTCGACGGCGCCCGCCCGGTCGCACACCCGGGCGCAGGCCGGGGCCGCCGCCCGCGCGGCCGTGCTCGCGGACGAGCTCCGGTCGTTCCACGTGGCCGTGTCCCGGGCACGCCGGGTGCTGCTGGTCACGGCGGTCTCGGACGAGGACGACCAGCCCTCGCCGTTCCTCGACCTCGTGGAGCCCTGCGACGAGGACGACGACCCGCGCCGCGCCGTCGCCCCCGTGCCGCTGGACCTGCGGGGGACCGTGGCCCGGCTGCGCTCCCGGCTCGAGGACTCCGCCCGGAGCGGCACCCCCGACGCGGGAGCGGCGGCGGTGCTCGCCCGGCTCGCCGACGCGGGCGTCCCCGGCGCCGATCCCGCGCAGTGGCACGGCCTGGCGGACCCGTCCAGCGACGCCCCGTTGTGGGCGCCCGGGCTGCGGGTGCCCGTCTCCCCGTCGCGGATCGAGACCGCCGGCACCTGCACGCTGCGCTGGGCGCTGGAGGCCGCGGGCGGGACGGCCCCGAGCAGCGCGCGGCAGTCGCTCGGCACCCTGGTGCACGCCCTGG
>DAMBCY010000143.1:6943-9400 GCA_032056255.1 Cellulomonas sp.
CCGGGGCGGGCGGGCGGAGCTGCTGGCGGAGCTCGACCGGCGCTGGCCCGAGCTCGGCCTGGGCAGCGGCTGGCCCGCGACCCTCGAGCGCCGTCGCGCCGAGGCGATGGTGGAGCGGCTCGCCGACTACCTCGCGCGGTCCGGCGAGCCGCTCGCCGTCGAGGCGCGGTTCGAGGTCGCGCTGGACCGGGCGCTGGTGCGCGGGTCGCTGGACCGGGTGGAGCGCGTGGGCCCGGACGCGTCGGGGGCCTCCGAGGCGGGCGACGTGGGCGACGCGGCCGACGAGGTCGCTCTCCCCGTGCGGGTCGTCGACCTCAAGACCGGGCGCACCGCGCCCACCGCCCAGGAGGCGACGACCAACCCGCAGCTCGGTGCGTACCAGCTCGCGGTCGACGCCGGCGCGGTCGAGGGGCTGCCCCCGGGCGCGGTCAGCGCGGGCGCGCAGCTCGTCTACGTGTCGGACGTGAACAAGGCGAGGGCCGCGGTGCGCGAGCAGCCCGCGCTCGGGCCGGACACCCCGGACGAGCCGTCCTGGGCGCGGGCGCACATCGAGGAGGTGGCCGAGCGGATGGCCGCGTCGTCGTTCGCCGCGACGGCCAACCCGCTGTGCGACCGGTGCCCCGTGCGCCGGTCCTGCCCGCTGCGGGACGAGGGCGGGCAGGTGGTCGCATGACGACGCCGTCCGCCCCGCCCGAGGTGGCGCACGCCGGTACCCGGACGGCGCACGGGCTCCCCCCGGCCGTCGCGCTGTCCGCGCGGCGGATCGCCGAGCTGCTCGGTCGCGACCTGCCGACCGACGAGCAGGTCGCCGTGATCGAGTCCCCGCTGCGCCCCGCGCTCGTCGTGGCGGGCGCGGGCTCCGGCAAGACCGAGACGATGGCCGCGCGCGTCGTCTGGCTGCTCGCGAACGGCCTGGTCGCGCCCCAGGAGGTACTCGGCCTGACGTTCACCCGCAAGGCCGCGGGCGAGCTCGCCGAGCGGGTGCGCCGCCGGCTGCGCCACCTGGCCCGCGCGGCGGCGGCCGAGGGCGTGCACCTGCCCGGGCTCGCGGTCGCGGAGGACGCCGCCGACGGCGGTGCCGCCCTGCTGACCGTCGCCCGCCCGACCGTCTCGACCTACAACGCCTACGCCGCGTCGTTGGTCGCCGACCACGGCCTGCGGCTGGGCGTCGAGCCGTCCGCCCGGCTGCTCGGCGAGGCCGCCCAGTGGCAGCTCGCCAGCGAGGTCGTCGAGTCCTGGACCGCCGACCTCGACTCCGCGGCCGCCGTCTCCACGGTCGTCGAGGCGGTGCTCACGCTGTCGGGCGCGCTCGACGAGCACCTGCTCGACCCGGCGGAGGCGCGCCGGCGGATCGAGGGGATCGTGGACGACATCGAGGCCACCCCGGCCGGCACGCCGCCGCGCGCGCCGTACGCCAAGGTCCGCGACCTCGTGTCCTCGCTGCGCGAGCGGCAGCGGATGCTCGACCTCGTCGCCGCCTACCGCGAGCGCAAGCGCGCCGCCGACGCCCTGGACTTCGGCGACCAGGTCGCCGTCGCCGCCCGGCTGGCGCGCGACGTGCCCGAGGTCGCCGCGGGGGAGCGGGCGCGGTTCCGGGTGGTGCTGCTCGACGAGTACCAGGACACCTCGTACGCGCAGCTCGTCCTGCTGTCCGCGCTGTTCGGCGGCGGGCACCCGGTCACGGCGGTCGGCGACCCGCACCAGTCGATCTACGGCTGGCGCGGCGCGAGCGCGGGCGGGCTGGAGCGGTTCCCGACGGACTTCCCGGACGTCGGAGGGGCGGCCGGTGCCGCGGCCGACCGCCGCCCCGCCGCCGTGTACGCGCTGTCGACCTCGTGGCGCAACGACGTCGCCGTGCTCGACGCCGCGAACCACGTCGCCGCCCCGCTGCGCCGGCCCGGGAACGCGCGCGTGGTGCTCCCGACCCTCGACGCCCGGCCCGGCGCGGGGCGGGGCGACGTGGTCGTGCACCTCGCCCCCACCCTCGAGGAGGAGGGGCAGGCCGTCGCGGAGTTCGTCGCGGCGCACTGGCGGCCCCAGGGCGGACCGGGCGTCGACGGGGGCACGCCGGCCCCGGGGAGCGCCCGGGTCACCGCCGCCGTGCTGTGCCGCAAGCGCGCCCAGTTCGCGGTGCTGCACCGCGCGCTGCGGGCCGCCGGGCTGCCGGTCGAGGTCGTCGGGCTCGGCGGGCTGCTCGCGACCCCCGAGGTCGTCGACGTCGTCGCGCTGCTGCAGGCCGCCCACGACCCCGCCCGGGGCGACTCCCTGATGCGGCTGCTCACCGGCGCGCGCACCCGCCTCGGCGCCGCGGACCTGCACGCGCTCGCGGACTGGTCCGCGCACCTCGCGCGTGGGCTGGACGCCCGCGACGCCGCGGCCGTGGCCCGCCGGCGCGCGGGCGCCGCGGACCGGGCCACGGACGCGTCGGGCCCCGGCCCGGGGCCCACGGTCCCGGCG
>DAMBCY010000144.1:0-9382 GCA_032056255.1 Cellulomonas sp.
CCGCGGACGTGCGCATCGTAGACGACCGTGTCGCCCCACGGGGTGTACGGCCGGTTCGCCGCCGGGTCGACGGCGGCGACGGCGTCGCCGGTGCCGCCGGTGCTGCTGCCGGCTCGGTGGCCGGGCCGCCGGTCCACGACGACCCCGTGCGGGACGTGCGCGACGGAGTCCCGCGGGTCGGCGGGGCCGTAGGGGTCGCCGAGCAGCGCGTCGTCCACGACGTGCCCGTAGGTCGCCGGGCTGTGGTCGACCTCGCCCGCCAGGCCGTACGCGTACGGGTCCACCAGCAGCTTCGCGGAGTTGTACCGCAGCCCCGCCTCCGGCTCCCAGGGGCCGTGGGCGCGCAGCCCGTACCGCTGCCCGGGCCGGACGCCGGGCACCCGCGCGGAGAACACGCCGAGCTCGGGGCCGTCCAGCGGCACCCGGCGCTCCGCCCAGCCGGTCGGCGACGCCGGGTCGGGGTCGAGCAGGCACAGGTCGACGGCGTCGGCGTGCGGGGCCAGGACCGCGGCCTCGACGCCGTCGTCCGTCACGTGCACGCCGAGGTGCGGCGGGGGCGGCGAGGGGGACGGACGGGGGGCGGTCACGCGCTCCATTGTGCCGTCCGCGCGCCCGGGACCTGCAGGGGGAGGGAGGGTGAGCCGTGCAGGTGAGGGCGACCTCACTCCGCGACCCCGGGAGCCGTCGGGGGCGGGTAACGTTCCCGGGGTGAGAATCGTGGTGTGCGTCAAGCACGTGCCCGACATCCAGTCCGAGCGGGCCCTCGGCCCCGACGGGCGGCTGGTGCGGGACGGCGGGGACGGGACGATCAACGAGCTGGACGAGAACGCCGTCGAGGCGGCCGTCGTGCTGGCGGAGCAGAGCCGGGACGCCGGCGGTGACGCGCAGGTCGTCGTGGTCACCGTCGGGCCGGACGACGCGGAGGACGCGGTCCGCCGCGGGTTGCAGCTCGGTGCCGACGCCGCGGTGCACGTCCTGGACGACGGCGTCGCCGGCTCGGACGTGTTCGGCACGGCCGCGGTGCTGGCCGCCGTCGTGCGCCGGCTGGAGGAGGACGGCGGCGTCGACCTGGTCCTGACCGGGATGGCCGGGCTCGACGGGCTGACGTCGCTGCTGCCCGCGGCGCTCGCGGAGCTGCTGGACCTGCCCCAGCTCACGCTCGCCGCGTCGGTCGCGCTCGACGGCACCGAGGTGACCGTCCGCCGCGACCTCGACCACGCCACCGAGGTGCTGACCGCGCCGCTGCCCGCGCTGGTCTCCGTGACCGACCGGGCGAACGAGCCGCGGTACCCGAACTTCCAGGGCATCATGGCCGCCCGCAAGAAGCCGGTGACGACGCTGACCCTCGCGGACCTCGGCGTCGACCCCGCCGACGTCGGCAGCGCCGGTGCGCGCACCGAGGTGGTGGAGGCCGCGCCCCGCCCGCCCCGCACCGACCGGGTGCTGGTGACCGACGACGGCGAGGCCGGCACCCGGCTCGCCGCCTGGCTGGTGGAGCACGGCCTGGTCCGCGCCACCCCGACGACGGGAGAGCCCGAGTGAGCGCCACGGTCCTGGTCCTGCTGGACCACGCGGAGACGGGCGCGCTGCGCGGCAGCGTGCTGGAGCTGGCGACGGCCGCGCGCGACCTGGCCGGCGGGGGTGCGGTGCACGGACTGTGGGTCGGGGACGAGCCCCCGGACCCGGTGCTCCCGGTGCTCGGCCGGCACGGTGTGTCCACGGTGCACGCCGTCACCACCGGTGACGCCGACCCGCACCTGACCCCGGTGCTCGCCGAGGTGCTCGCCGACGTCGTGCGCGACACCGGCGCGAGCGTCGTGCTCGCGCTGTCGACGTTCGAGAACAAGGAGGCCGCGGCCCGGCTCGCCGTGACCACCGGCGCCGGGGTCGTCACCGACGCCGCGACCGTCGGGCGCGACGCCGACGGCCGCGTGGTCGCGGGCAAGACCGTGCTCGCGGGCACCTGGACCACCCGCTGCGCCGTGCGGACGGGTCTCGCGGTCGTGCTGGTCAAGGCGGGTGCGGTGGTGGCGCGGTCCGGCGACGTCGCGGCACCCCTCCCCGAGGTCCGGGCGCGCGAGGTCGCCGTCTCCGCGCGGGCGACCCGCGCGCGGCTGGTCGAGCGCACCCCGCAGGCACCCTCGGACCGGCCCGACCTGGCGTCCGCGGACGTCGTGGTCGTGGGCGGCCGCGGCACGAACGGCGACTTCGGGCCGCTGGAGGCGCTCGCGGACGAGGTCGGTGGGGCCGTCGGTGCCACCCGCGTCGCGACCGACGAGGGCTGGATCGGCCACGAGGCCCAGATCGGCCAGACGGGCGTGACGGTCTCCCCGCGGCTGTACGTCGGCGCGGGCGTGTCCGGGGCGGTGCACCACCGCGGCGGCATGCAGGCGTCCGGGACGATCGTGGCCGTCAACGAGGACCCGGAGGCGCCGATCTTCGAGATCGCGGACTACGGGGTCGTCGGCGACCTGTTCACGGTGCTGCCGCAGGTGACCACGGAGCTCCGCCGGCTGCGCGAGGGCTGAGGTCGGGGCCCGGGTGCGCCGGGCCGCGGGGCGGGCCGGCCGCCAGCGCGCCGGGGGCTCAGGCCAGCGCGCGCAGCCAGGCCAGGGCGTGCCGGGCCTGCGCGGCCTGGAACCGCCGCAGGTTCGGGATGCCGACCGGGGCGGGCAGCAGCGCCCCGTGCGCGAAGTACCCGGCCAGCCCGGTGAGGGCCGCGCGGAGCCGCTCCGGCTCGACGCCGTGCGAGGCCGGGCGGGACCAGAACAGCTCCTGCGGGTCGCCGCCGCCCTGCATCGCGACGCTCGGCAGCATGAACGCGAGGTCCAGCCACGGCGCGCCCACGCCGGCGTGCGGCCAGTCGATCAGCGACACCCGGCCGCCGTCGTGGTCGTGGTCGATGAGCACGTTGTCGGCGCGCAGGTCGCCGTGCACGAGCGAGGTGCCGTCCAGCGCCGCGAGCGAGTCCTGCTCCCAGGCGACGAGCCGGTCGAGGTGCTCGAGCGTCCACGCGCCCGTGCCGTCGGCCAGGTCGTGCACCGCGGCGATCCGGTCGAGCTCCGCGCCGGGCTTCGCGGCGATGCGCGCCCAGCCGGTGAAGTCGTCGGCCAGCAGCTCGGCGGTCGGCCGCAGCGCGTGACCGGGCAGCGGCGCGGCCTCGGCGAGCGTGTCCACCGCGCGGAGCACCACGGCGAGCTCGTCGGGGCGCCACGGCAGCTGCGGCGGGCGCCCAGGAGCCACCTCGAAGCCGAGCAGCACCCAGTCGCCGTCGTCGCCGGACCACAGCAGGCGGGGGGCCGGGACCTGCGGCGGCAGCGCGGCGGCGGCCCGGACCTCGGCGCGGGCCAGCTGCGGGGACTCGGGGTTCTGCTCCGGCGAGACGGCCTTGACGAAGACGCCGCTCCCGTCGGAGAGCTCGAGCACGGCGGCGAAGCCGGGGCTGAACCCGGTGGTGGCGCTGGTCTCGGCGCTGACCTGCGCGCCGGCCAGCGTCTGGATGCGGGTGCGGACCGCCCGGGGCAGGTCGCGCCAGTCCAGGCGTTGGCCGCTGAAGGCCAGCGGAGGCGTCGTCGCGTCGTGACTCACGCGCACATCCTGCCAAAACGATTCGTAGACTGGTGCGAGTGAGCGCGTATCTGGACCACGCGGCCACGACGCCCGTGCTCCCGGAGGCGGCCGCCGTCCTGGTCGAGCACCTGTCCCGCACCGGCAACCCCTCCTCGCTGCACGCCTCCGGGCGGTCCGCGCGCCGCGTCGTCGAGGAGTCGCGCGAGCGGATCGCCGCCGCGCTGGGGTCCCGGCCGAGCGAGGTCCTGCTGACCGGCGGCGGGACCGAGGCGGACAACCTGGCCGTCAAGGGCCTGTTCTGGGCGCGGACCGCGCAGGACCCCGCGCGCCGCCGGGTGCTGGTGTCGGCGGTCGAGCACCACGCGGTGCTGGACCCGGCGTTCTGGCTCGCGGAGCACGCGGGCGCGGAGATCGTCCTCCTGCCCGTGGACGGCGAGGGCCGCGTGCGGGTGGACGCGCTGCGCGCGGAGATCGCCGAGCACGGCGACGCGATCGCGTTCGCCTCGGTGATGTGGGCGAACAACGAGGTCGGCACGCTCCAGCCGCTGGCGGAGGTCGTGCAGGCGGCGCACGCGCGCGGCATCCCGGTGCACGCGGACGCGGTGCAGGCTGTCGGGCAGGTCCCGGTCGACTTCGCGGCGTCGGGGCTCGACGCGATGACGGTGTCGGGGCACAAGGTCGGCGGACCGGTCGGCGCGGGGGCGCTGCTGGCCCGGCGCGACCTCGCCCTGGTCCCGGTGCTGCACGGCGGCGGCCAGGAGCGCGGGGTCCGGTCCGGGTCGCTGGACGTCCCGGCGATCGCGGCCTTCGCGGTCGCCGTCGAGCGTGCGGTCGCCGACCGGGGAGCGGTGTCGTCGCGCCTGGCGGGCCTGCGCGACGCCCTGGTCGACGGGGTGCGCCGCGCGGTCCCCGACGCCGTGCTGCGCGGCCCGGTCGTGACCGGCGACCGGCTGCCGGCCAACGCGCACTTCACCTTCCCGGGCTGCGAGGGCGACTCCCTGCTCTACCTGCTGGACTCCGCCGGGGTCGAGTGCTCCACCGGGTCGGCCTGCCGGGCGGGCGTGCCGCAGCCCAGCCACGTCCTGCTCGCGATGGGTCTCGACGAGGCGGACGCCCGCGGCGCCCTGCGGTTCAGCCTCGGCCGGCCGTCGACCCAGGCCGACGTGGACGCGCTGCTCGCGGCGCTGCCGGGCGTCGTCGACCGGGCGCGCGCCGCCGGGCTGGCCGGCCGCACGCGGGCGGCGGTGTCCTGATGCGGGTGCTCGCGGCCCTGTCCGGCGGGGTGGACTCCGCGGTCGCCGCCGCGCGTGCGGTCGACGCCGGGCACGAGGTGGTCGGCGTGCACATGGCGCTGTCCCGCGACCGGGCGCAGCTCCGGTCGGGCTCGCGCGGCTGCTGCTCCATCGAGGACGCGGGCGACGCGCGCCGCGCGGCGGACGTGCTCGGCATCCCGTACTACGTGTGGGACCTGTCCGAGCGGTTCGAGGACACCGTCGTCGCGGACTTCCTCGCCGAGTACGAGGCCGGGCGCACCCCGAACCCCTGCGTGCGCTGCAACGAGCACATCAAGTTCGACGCGCTGCTGGACAAGGCCCTCGCGCTGGGGTTCGACGCCGTGTGCACCGGGCACTACGCCCGGGCGGCGACCGGACCGGACGGGACGCCGGTGCTGCGCCGCGCCGCCGACCTCGCGAAGGACCAGTCGTACGTGCTCGCGGTGATGGGACCGGACCGGCTGGCGCGCGCCCTGTTCCCGCTCGGCGACATCGCCTCGAAGGACGAGACCCGGGCCGAGGCGGCCGCGCGCGGGCTGGGCGTGTCCGCGAAGCCCGACTCCTACGACATCTGCTTCGTCGCGGACGGCGACACCCGGGGGTTCCTGCGGGACCGGCTCGGGTCGCGGCCCGGGGAGGTCGTCGACGCGGACGGGACCGTCCTGGGGACGCACGACGGCGCGTACGGGTACACGGTCGGGCAGCGCAAGGGCCTGCGGATCGGGCACCCCGCCCCGGACGGGCAGCCGCGCTACGTGCTCGCGATCGAGCCGGTCACCAACCGCGTGGTCGTCGGTGGCGCGCAGGACCTGGCGGTCGACGCGGTCGACGCCACCGACGCGGTGTGGTTCCGGAGGCCGCCGCGGGAGTGGACGCCGTGCGGCCTGCAGATCCGGGCGCACGGGTCCGCCGTGCCCGCCCGGGTCCGGGCCGTCGACGGCGGTGGCGTCGAGATCCGCGTCGACGGCACGCTGCGGGGGGTCGCCGCCGGGCAGTCGGCCGTGCTGTACGGCGGGCCGGACGGCGACCTGGTGCTCGGGCAGGCGACGGTGGCGCGCACCCACCGCACCCACCGGGTGCCCGCGTGACGGCGGTCGGCGGGACCGGGCCGTGGCCCGGCACCGACCCCCTGGCGGCGCAGCAGACGGTCGTCGGCGACCTGGCGGACCTGCCCGGCGGTGCGGACGGGGTCGAGGGGCTGCCGTGGACCGTGCGGCTCACGGAGCGTGGCCCGTACGGGACGCTCGCGGCGCACGCGCTGGGCCTGCTCGCGGAGCTGCCCGCCGAGCTGGGGCCGCACGGCTGGCGGCTCGCCGACCGGCCGGGGACGGACGCCGCGCGGCTGGACGCGGCCCGGCGCGCCGACCTCGACGCGCTCGCGATCGCCGCGCACGGCTGGGACGGGCCGCTCGTGGTGCCCGTCGCGGGGCCGCTGACCCTCGCCGCGAGCGTGTACCTGGCCCGGGGCGACCGGGCGGTCGCGGACGCCGGCGCGGTCGTCGAGGTGGTGGAGTCGCTGGCCGCCGGCGTGGTCGAGCACCTCGCTGCCGTCCGGCGCTCCGTCCCGGGCGCCCGGCCGACCGTGCTGCTGCACGAGCCGCTGCTCGCGCAGGTGGTCGCCGGTGTGCTGCCCAGCTTCTCCGGCTACGCGCGGCTGCGCGCCGTCCCCGCGCCCGTCGCCTCCGAGCGGCTCGCCCGGGTCGTCGCGGTGCTGCGCGAGGGCGGCGCCGAGCGGGTCGTCCTGCACGTCGGCGCGGGGGTCCACGCCGCGGGCGCCGCGCGCGGGGCCGGGGCCGACGCGCTCGGGCTCGACGCCGCCGCGCTGGACGAGCGCCGCTGGGAGGCGGTCGCGGAGCTCGTCGAGGGCGGGCTGGCGCTGTGGGCGTCCGTCCCGCAGCCCGCCACGTCGCAGTGCGCGGGCCCGGACGTCCGCGGGGTCGCGGAGTCCGTCCTGCGCGGCTGGGAGCGGGTCGGGCTCGCCCGGGCCGGGCTGCGGGACGTCGCGCTGCTGGCCCCGGTCGGACCGGCGGTGCCCCGGGCCGGGGTCGAGGTCGTGGACCCCGTGACGGCGCGCGACACCCTCGCCACCGTGGCACGCGCCGCGGAGATCGTCGCCGAGCGGGCCGGGTCGTGAGGCGGCCGACGAGCACGCGCCGCGCCGCCCTGCTCACCGCCGGTGCCGGGCTCGCGGTCGCCGGGCTGGTGACGCTGCTCGTGCTGTGGATCGGTCTGGTCGCCGGGACCCTGCGCACCGGGCTCGCCGAGGAGGGCACGTGCGTCGCCGCTGCGACCGCCGGCGAGGACGGCGCGGCCGTCACCTCGTCGCTGCTGCCGCCGCGGGCCGTGTGCACCCGCACGGTCGGCGGCCAGGAGCAGGAGACCGTGCTCGCCGAGGCACCGGCGGGCGTGGCCCTCGCCGCCGCCGCGGCGGCGGGTGCGGGCGTGCTGGTCGTGCTCGGGGTCGTCGGGGTGGTGCTGGCCGGCCGGCGGTCGGCGGCGCGCGCGGGACGGGCCGGTGCCCCGACCGGCTGAGGGCGAGGCGCGGACCCCCGGGGTCGGGTGACCCGTGGGATCGGCTGCCCGGGGGACCCGCGGGACCGCGTCCCTGCTACCCATCGGTCTGTAGACGGTCGAGTAGCGCACCCGCGATCCTCGGCCGGGTGGAAGGCGAGCTGCAGCGGGTGGTGGGGCGCAACGTCCGGCGGATCCGGATCGGGCGCGGAGCGAGCCAGGAGGAGCTCGCCGACGAGATCGGCGTGCACCGCACCTACATGGGCGGCGTCGAGCGCGGTGAGCGGAACCTGACGCTGCGCTCGGTGGAGCGGCTGGCGGCCGGGCTCGGCGTCGAGCCGGGGGCGCTGCTCACCGAGCCGGCCGAGACGGGTGAGACGGCCGAGACGGGTGCCGTCGCGGCCGACGGCGGTGGCGGGGCAGGCGGTGCCGGCGCGGCGGACGGTGCCGTCCCCGACCCGGGTCGCCCCGGCTCCTCGCGCGACTGACGGCGACCGCGCCGGGCGGGTGCGCTCCCCGGCGGTGGTCCCGGGCGCGACGCCCGGCCGGCCCGGGTCCCGCGTCGTGCGACGCGACGCGCGCGGAGAGGCCGGCGGGGCGCGTCGCGCGCGTGCCGCGGCCCGGGGGCGCGTCGCGCGCGTCGGGACCCGGGCCGCGCGGGACCACCAACCCGGCATTCGTGACCCAGCCCGGGGATGTGCTACTCATGGGTCTGTAGACGGAGAAGTAGCGAGGGTTCGACCGTGGGCGGGTGATCGGAGAGCTGCAGAAGGTCGTCGGCGCCAACGTCCGCCGGATCCGCGCCGGACGAGGCCAGAGCCAGGAGGCGTTCGGCACCGCGATCGGCTACCACCGGACGTACGTGGGCCGCATCGAGCGGGGCGAGGCGAACCTCGCGCTGCGGTCGGTGGAGGAGCTCGCGGAGCGCCTGGTTGTGGACGCCCGGGAGCTCCTGGGGACCGAGCCCCGGTGAGTCGCGCCACCTGTGGATAACCTCCCCTCCCGTGTCAGACCCCCCGCCCAGGGTGGTTCCCACCCGAGGGGGAGCGACCGGCGGTCCCCCTCGCGACGAGCACAGGAGGACGCGTGGGACACAGCGACGACAGACCGGCCTGGCAGGTGGAGGAGTGCCCGTCCTGGTGCGTGGTGCTGCACGCCGAGGACGACCTCGAGGGCGACCGGCGGCACATGAGCGCGTCGCTCTCGGTGCCCGCACGCGAGCTGCGCGCGGCGTCCGCGGCGCCGCCGGCGGCCGGGACGGCCGTGCCCGACCCCGACGACGGACCGGACGACCGGGTGGTGGCGACGGAGCTGGCGGTGTGCCTGCAGCGACGGGACGGCGCCCCCACGACGTGGGTCTACGTGGGGGACGGGACGCACCAGGCGCTCGAGCTGTCGACCGGCTCCTGGCGTCGGCTGCTCCCGGCCCTGGACCGCGTGCTGGACCTGGCGCGCGGGTGACCCCGGGTGCCCGTCGGTGCCGCGGGGCATGATGTGCCGGTGGACGTGACACGAGACCGGCAGGACACCCCGGGAGACGCCGGGCTGGACGAGCCGGAGGCGCGCCGCCTCTGGGCGGGGCTCGCGGAGCGGGTGGACGAGCTGCAGTTCGCGTACTACGTCCGGGACGAGCCGCTGGCAAGCGACGCGGAGTACGACGCCGCGCTGCGCCGCCTCGAGGCCCTCGAGGACGCGTACCCGGCGCTGCGCACCCCCGGCTCGCCCACGCAGCGGGTGGGCGGGACGTTCTCCACCGAGTTCCGGGCGGTGGACCACGTCGAGCGGATGCTCTCGCTCGACAACGCGTTCTCCGCCGAGGACGTCGCGGCGTGGGCGGAGCGCGTGCACCGCGACCTCGAGCTGCCCGCCGACGCGGGCCTGCGGTACCTCACCGAGCTGAAGATCGACGGGCTCGCGATCGCGCTGCTGTACGAGCGGACCGGTGACGGGCCGGCCCGGCTGGTCCGGGCCGCCACGCGGGGCGACGGCCGCACGGGGGAGGACGTCACCCTGAACGTGCGGACGAT
>DAMBCY010000145.1:0-9243 GCA_032056255.1 Cellulomonas sp.
ATCCGTCGATCCCCACGGGGTGGACGTTGGTCGGCGGGCAGATGGTCCATCTCCACTGCGCCGAGCGCGGCGCGGCGCCGGCGCGCCCCACCGACGACCTCGACACCGTCCTCGACCTCCGCGCCGACGGGCAGATCCTGCGACGGTTCACCCGGGCGCTCGTCGATCTCGGCTTCACGTCCGCGGGCTCGAGCCCGCAGGGCCACCAGCACCGCTGGCGGAACGGGGCAGCCGAGATCGACGTCCTCATCCCGCGCCACGTCGGCGAACGGGCCGCCGACCGGACCGGGGTCACCGGCGGAACCACGCTCGAGACACCGGGCGCCCAGCAGGCGCTCGACCGGACGCGGGACGTCGAGGTCGAGGCAGACGGGCTGGCCGGCACCGTCCGACGACCCGATCTCCTCGGCGCGCTCGTCGCGAAGGCTGCCGCCCACACCGTCGTGCTCGACCACGGCAGAGCCAGGCACCGCGCGGACTTCGCCGTCCTCACGACGTTGATCGCCCCGTCCGACCGGATCGACCTCACCGGCAAGCGCGACCGCCGCTACCTCGGTTCGATGATCGCGGCGCTCGCCGACGACCGACGCACGCTCCTCCGGACCGAGGGTGCCGTCGAGGGGCTGGAGACGCTGCGCGACATCCCGGGTCCGGGCCGCTGAGCACCCCTGGCGGTCACGGCTCCGCGCGGGCGGCCGCCGCGCGGGCCCGGGTACGGGCCGTGGCGTGCTCCGACCAGCGCGGGACGAACGCCCCGAGCGCGCCGGCGGCGACCAGGCCGGCCGCGCCCATCGTGACGATGCCGGCCGCGAGGCTCCCGGCGGCGGCGACCGCGGAGACGACGAGCGGGCCGGCCGCCGCCCCGGTGTCCTGGAACACCCGCCACACCCCGAGGAACTGCGAGCGTCCCTCCACCGGGGCGACGTCCGCGCCGAGCGTCATGAGGATGCCGGACCCGATGCCGTTGCCGAACCCCATGACCATCGCGACCACGGTCAGCCCGGCGACGCCGGTCGTGAGCGGCAGCGCCGCGATGGCCCCGCCGAGCACGACCATCGACGGGATCGCGACCCACAGCCGCCCGCGCCGGTCCATCACCCTGCCCGCCGGGTAGAAGAGCAGCATGTCGACGGCGCCGGAGATGCCGAACACCAGGCTGGTGGTCGCCGGTGCGAGGCCCAGGTGCTCCGACCACAGCGGCAGCACGACCTGCCGGGTCGCGCGGACGGCGCCCACCAGCACGACGGCGGTGCCGAGGGTGGCGAGCATCCGCGCGTTCCGGCGGACCAGCCGGGCGGTCGGCACGACCGGCCGGTTGCGGGCGCCGGGGTGCCGGTCGTCGACGTCGCCGGCGAGCCCGACGACCAGCGCCGCGGCGACGCTCGTCCCGACGGCCAGCCAGAACACCGACCGCAGCCCGCCGACGTGCAGCAGGCCGGCCCCGAGGAACGGCCCGAGGAACACCCCGATCCGCCCGACGCCGCCGAGCGTCGACAGCGCCCGTGCCCGGTTGACGACGGGGACGACCTCGGTGAGGTAGGCCTGCCGGGCGAGGTGGAACACCGCCGACGCGGCGCCCATGACGAGGACGCCGGCGCCGAGGACGGGCAGCGTCGGCGCGAGGGCGCAGGTCGCGAGCGCGACGCACGCGACCGCGGCGGCCACGATCATGGCGCGGCGGTCGCCGATCCGGGCCGCGAGCGCACCGGCGGGGACGTCGCCGAGGATCTGCCCGACGCCGACCAGCGCCACCACGAGCGCCGCCCGGTCGAGCCCCGCGCCCAGCTGGGCGGCGACGAGGGCGACGACCGGGACGACGGCGCCGAGCCCCGTCTCGTAGAGCAGGGCGGGCAGGTAGGCCGAGGTGAGCAGGCTGCGGGTCATCGACCGCCCCTCATGCCCCGTCGTCCGCGACCTGCTCCACGGCGAGCTCGGCGGCGCGGGCCGGGTCGACCAGCGCGAGCTCGACGGCGTGCCGCAGCCGCCACGCGCCGGCGGCCTGGGCGAGGCCGCGGGCGAGGCCGGCGAGGTGCGTGGCGTGCACGGTCGCGGTCGGTCCGGTGCCCTCGACCCACCAGTCCACCGGCGCGCCGTCGACCCGCAGCGTCTCGTGCTCGACCCAGGTCGGCGCGGCGTCGGGCAGCAGGACGCGCACGGCGGCCGGGGTCTCCGCCAGGCCGCCCGGGTCCGCGTCCTCGTCCACGACGCCGTCGGCCAGGTCCGAGGCCACGGGCAGCCCGAGGAGGTCGGCGAGGTCCTCGGGTTCCCGGGCCGTCCCCGCGAGCGGGACCATCGCGGCGACGTCCGTGCGCTGCCACCACATCGGTTCGGGGGCCACGGCGGCGTCCTCCGCGTGCACCAGCGCCACCCGGTCCGGCGCGATCAGCGCCGGCAGGGCGTCGAGCTCGGGCAGCACGCCCGCGTCCGGGTCGCCCGCGAGCGTCGCCCAGGCCGACCAGACCGCCCCGGCGAGCGCCACGTCGACGGACGTGCCGAGCGGCCCCGCCGCGCGCACGAGCCGGTGCCACTCCCCCGGTGGGACGTCCTCGAGCCCGTCGACACCGCCGAGCGCCCGCTGCACGAGGGGGTCGAGGCCCGCGACCTCGGGTGGCGCCGGGGCCAGCAGCCGTGCGACGACCGGGTCGGCGGCCGTGCCGGCGAACGGGGCGACCAGCGGCAGCCCGGAGCGGTGCCGCAGCCACCACGCCGTGTACGACGGGGCCGCGGGCGCCGCGACCGACCCGGTGCCGCCGACCGGGTCGAGCAGCGCGCGCCGCAGCGGGCCGGGCTCGGCGAGGTGCGCGAGCAGCCGGGGCCAGGCGTCGGGGTGCACGGCGTCGAGGTCCGCGACGGCCACGACCTCGGGCAGCACCGTCCCCGCGTCGAGCAGCCCGGCGATCGCCTCGAGGTAGTCGTCCCACCCGTCGAGCGCGTCGGTGACCAGGAGCTCGGCGTCCGCGTCGACGTCGTCCCCCGCGGGGGCCAGGTCCTCGGCACCGACGAGGACGTCCGTCAGCCGCAGCACCACGAGGTCGTCCCGCACGCCCGCCGCGGCGAGCACGTCGGCCCCCCACCGGTCGACGGCCGCGCGGTCGACCGGGGCGAGCACCCGGTCGTCGAGCAGGGCCGCCGCCACGGAGCCCGGCAGCACCAGCCCCTGCGCGGGCGTCGGCTCGCCGTCGGCGGCACGCAGCGTGAGCAGCCCGAGCAGGGCGCGGCCGACCGGGACCGGCGCGTCGTCCGCGGCGGGGAGGGAGCCGTCCGCGAGGGCCGCGGCGACGAGCGTGAGCACGGCGTCGCTGACCTGCTCGGCGACCTCCAGGTCGTCCTCGCCGGCCTGGTCGAGCACCGCCTGCCGCACCCCGGGGTGCGCGAGCAGCGCCGCGGGGTCCGCCGGGACGGCACCGAGCCGTTCCAGGACGTCGTGCGCCGCGGCCGGGTCGACCAGGCGCACGCCCCACCGGCCCAGCGTGGCGAGCGCGGCGCCGACGGGCCGGCCCGGCTCCTGGGCGGAACCGACCGGCAGCAGCAGCCCGCGGGCTCCCCGGACCACCCGTCCGTCCGCCAGCGGGACGGGCAGCCCGGTGAGCGCCTCCCGCACGTGGGGGTCCGCGACGGCCGGCACGAGCGCGCGGTAGAGCGCCCGCCACCGTGCCGGGGGCAGGCCGGCCGCCGCCGGGAGCTCGTCGACCACCTCCGCGACCTCCCGGACCTCGACCCCCAGCGCGCGGGCGGCGGGCAGCCCTCCCTCGGGCAGCAGGACGAGCCCGGCGAACCAGGGGGCGAGGGCGCGGGTCAGGTCGGCCGCCGCAGGCCCGGCGAGCGCCACGGCGCGGTGCGGCTCGACCAGCCCGGCCCCGGTGCCCGGCCGGTCCGGGTCGGCGCCGTCCCCGGCGCCGTCCTCGGCCCCGTCCCCGGCGGGGACCAGCAGCGCCGTCCGGGACAGCTCGGCGACGACGCGTCCGCGCAGGTCCGCGTCGAGCGCGCCGGCCGGTAGTCCCCGTGGCACGAGCCGCAGCGCGTCGTGCCCCTCCGCGGCGTGGTCGGCCGCCAGCCGTGCGTACACGTCCGCCGCGACGTCGAGGAGGGCGTCGGCCGCGCGGCCGCGCGCGACGTGCCGCCGGGTCGGGTCGAGCGGCATCGTCGCGACCAGCAGGGCAGGCAGGTCCAGCGGGTCGTCCGTCGGGGTCGGGGCGTGCACCACCCGTTCCCAGCGCGGCGAGCCGTCCCCGGGCCCGTCGGCACCGGACCCCGATCCGGACGCCGGGGCGAGCGCGTCCGCGGAGCCGGTCCGCGGCAGCGCCCAGGTCACCCGCCAGGCCCGCCGGCTGCGCTCCTCCACCGGGCGGTCGGCGAGCAGCGCCGGGTCGAGCTCGCCCTGCGCGGTGCGACGCAGCCAGCGGCGGTCCACGTCGGCCACCCGCCGTCGGCGGCCGGCGGGCTCGTCCTCCACGACCACCTCGGTCAGCCCCGGCAGCGCCAGGAGCAGCGGGTCGCCGACCTCGTCGAGCATCGCGCGCACGGCCTCGACGGCGACGGCGTCGCGCAGGTGGAGCAGCACGGCGGTGTCGTAGCCCTCCGGCGGACGCCCGGTGTGCTCGCGGGGCAGCCGGAGGGCGGGCAGCGACCCCTCGCGGCGCGCGACCTCCTCGGCCAGCCGGGGGACGTCAGCGGCGGCCAGCGCGACCTCCGCCCGGGTGCCCGCGAGCGAGAACCGCACCGCACCCGAGGTGGACAGCACCTCGACCTCGTCGGCGACGGCCCGGACCGCGGCGAACCCGACCCCGAACCGCCCGACGAGCCCGGGCGCCTCCGGACCGGCGCCGGTACCACCCGGCCAGTCGCGGGACGACGACGCCCGCATCGCCGCCAGCGACGCCACCCCCGCGGCGTCGAGCGGCGCCCCGGTGTTCGCGGCGACCAGCACGACCCCGTCGCCGTCCTCGGCCCCCGCCAGCCGCAGCAGCAGCCGGCCCGGGACACCCGCGCGGACCGCGGCGTCGGCGGCGTTCTGCGCGAGCTCGACGACCACGCGGTCGCGGTAGTAGCCGCGGGCGTGGTCCTCCTCGGTGTTCGCGTCCTCGCGCAGGCGCGCGGGATCGGTGCGCCACGTCCCCAGGACCCGCTCGCGCAGCGCGCGGGTGCCGAAGACGTCGGCGGTCACGGCTCCGGCTGCGGGGCGGGCGGCGTCTCGGGCTCGGCGTCGGGTGCGGACTCGGCGGACTCGGTCACCTCGGCGGCGAGCGCGTCGGGCTCCGCGTCGCGGGCCCCGCCGGCGTCCGGGACGACGACCTCGCCCGCGTCGACGACGAGCGCGTCCGGCTGCTCCTCGGGGTCGGTGGCGGCGGGGGCGGCGGCGTCGGGCTCGGGCTCGGCGACCGGGACGCCCGCCCCGGCCGCGACCAGGTCCGCCGTCGGCTCGACCACCAGGTCGCGCGCGACCGGCACCTCGGGCCACTCGGACGGCCGCGCCTCGACGTCGGTCTCCGAGTGCGCGCCGCAGCCGTGGTCGAGGGCGACGACCTTGCCGTCGTCGGGCGACCACTCGTTGACGCACACGCCGAACAGGGTGCCGAGCGATCCCTGGAGCGGCACCAGGAACCCGCAGGTCAGGCAGCTCTCGGCGGACGCGACGGAGCCGGCGCTCGTCGGGCCCTGCCGGCCGCGGTACCAGCGCTCCGCCGCCGCGGCGATGCCGGTCTGCGACAGCACGCGGTTCCGGGCGAGCGCGAGCTCGCCGATCGCGACCTCGTCGACGTCCGGGTCGCCCGTGGGCACGAAGCCCGGCTCGAGGCGCGGGTCGTCGGCGCGGAACGGCAGCACGTCGCCGGGGCCGACGTCGCCGGGGCGCAGCCGCTCGTCCCACGGCAGCCAGGCGGGCGCGAGGACGGCGTCGTCCCCGGGCAGCAGCACCGCCTCGCAGACGGTGGCCTTCCGGGCGCGCGGGACGCGGGACAGGGTCACGGTCCAGACCCAGCCCCGGTAGCCCCTCGCCGTGCAGGCGAAGCGGTGGGAGACCAGGCGGTCGGAGTCGACGGTGGACCCGAGGTGCTCGCCGACGTCGCCGGCGTGCTCCGCGAGCTCGAGCGCGGCCTCGCGGGCGAGGTCGACGGCGCCGGCGAGCACGGCGTCCTGGGTCGCGGTCGCCACGTCAGGCCTCGAAGTCGTCGGCGACGGCGCGCAGCAGCGCGGCGACCTGGCCGGCGCGGGACTTCTCCGGGTACCGGCCGCGGCGCAGGTCGTTGCCCACGCGGTCCAGCACCTTGATGAGGTCCTCGACGATGACCGCCATGTCGTCCGCCGGCTTGCGCGCCACCTTCGCGACGGACGGCACCGGGTCCAGCAGCTTCACCGCGAGCGCCTGGGGACCGCGGCGGCCGTCGGCGACGCCGAAGTCCACCCGGGTCCCGGGCTTGGGCGTGCCGATGCCGTCGGGCAGGGCGGACGCGTGCAGGAACACCTCGGAGCCGTCGTCGGCGGCGATGAAGCCGAAGCCGCGATCGGTGTCGTACCACTTGACCTTGCCGGTGGGCACTGCGATCCCCTGGGGTGTCGTCGGAAAACGCGGACCGGCGTCGGCCCGCACGTCACCAGGCTACCGGTCGTCCCGGGTGCCACGGGCCCCGACCGCAGCAGGAGCCCGCGCGCGGCCGGCCGTCAGCCGAACGCGAGGTCCTCGCCGTCGTCGGGCTCCCCGAGCCCGCCGTCGACCGCCTGCAGCCGGGAGCTCGGCTGGTAGACCGTGGCGAGCAGCGCCCGGGCCTCGCGCAGCGCGGTCAGGTAGACGAGCGACACGTGCAGGGCGGAGTACGGCGACCGGATGCTCGGCGAGTGCTCGGCGGCGATGGCGTCGAGGTACGCGTCCAGCACGTCGCACGCGGCGACCACCCGGGCGCTGGGCCGGGACCGGTGCAGCTCGGGGTCCAGGTCCGCGATCGGCACGTCGAGCAGCTCGGACACGATCCGGACCAGGGCCTCGGTGGACGCCTCCAGCGGGTCCTGCGGCGCGAGGATCTCGGCGGCGCGGGTGCGGGCGAGCGCCATGAGCGGGATCTCGTCGTCGTGGTGCCCGGCGGTGGCGAGCACCTCGAGCACCAGCATCGCGCGCAGCCGCTCGCGGCCGAGCAGGACGAGCGCCTGGTGCAGGTTGCGCACGGTCCGGCCGGCGCCGGAGACGGAGTTGACGACGCGGAAGACCTTGAGCGCGATGGCCGGGTCGGCCGCGGTGAGCCGCGCGAGCCGGCGGTAGGAGACCTGCGGGTCGCCGAGCTGGACGAGCAGCCGGCCGGCCACCATCGCGTGGTGCGCGAGGGCGGGGCGGGTGAGCACCGTCGGCCGGCGGAAGTGGTAGCCCTGGAACAGGTCGAACCCGGCGTCCTGGGCGACGAGGAAGGCCTCCTCGTCCTCGACGTGCTCGGCCACGAGCGCCGCCGTCGGCGCCTCGCGGCGCAGCTGCGCCGCGAACGGGGCGAGCCGGTCGCCGACGTCCGCCATGTCGACCTTGACGTAGTCCGCGAGCGGCAGCAGCCGCCAGCGGGCGTCGCCGGGGACGAAGTCGTCCAGCGCGATGCCGAAGCCGAGGGTCCGGAGCCGCTCGATGCCCGCGACCACCTGCTCGTCCGCGGGCACCTGCTCGAGCACCTCGAGGACCACGCGGTGCGGGTCCAGCGCGAGCGGCAGCTCGTCGACGATGAACGACCGCGGGACGTTGACGAACAGGTCGCCGTTGCCCGCCAGGTCCTCGACGCCGAACTCGGTGAGCGTGGCGACGATGACCGTCGCGGTGGCGCGGTTGTCGTCGATCCCCGGCCGGACGCCGGAGTCCTGGGCGTCCGCGCTGGCGCGGAAGAGCAGCTCGTGCCCGATGGGGCGGCTGAGCACGTCGTAGATGCCCTGCCGCGCGACGCAGACCTGGTGGGTCGCCCCGGGCAGGTGCCCGGCGGTGATCGGGGCCATGCGGGTCGCCTCCGTGTGCGGTCGGTCCAGCGCCCGGCGGGGCGTGACTCCTAGTTCATCGGCACCGTGACCGGTGACCTGAGCGACGGACCGGGTGGAGCCGGTCAGGCGTCTGCGAGCCGGTCGAGCGCGAGCGCCTCGTCCGCGAACCGGGCCTCCAGCGCGTGGTGGTAGGCGGCGTTGCGGGGGTCGACCCCCGGCGGTCGCGGCGCCCGCGGGCACGCCCGGCCCCGGGTCCTGCGCGCTCCCGCCGCCGCCCCGCCCCGCGCACCCGGGCCGCCACCGGCCCGCGCTGCACCGCGTCGTGCCCCGTGCGGGTGCCGCGGTCGTGACGCCAGGGCGACCCGACCCCGCCCCGGACCGTATCGTGGTGCGGATGGCCACGTTCAGCGAGCACCTGCGCGGCAGGTCGGACGACGACCTCGCGCGCCTGCTGCTGCGCCGGCCGGACCTCGCGCACCCCTCGCCGGCCACGCTGGCCTCCCTCGCGGCCCGCGCGACCAGCCGCCCGAGCCTGGAGCGCGCCCTCGCGGCGGTCGACGCGGCGGTGCTGCAGGCGGTCGAGTCGGTCGTCGCGCTGCTGGCCGACGCCGACCCGGGCGCCGGGGTGCGGGCGAAGGACGTCGTGGCCGCCGTCGGCGCCGAGCGGGGGCAGGCGCCCGCGGTGCGCGCGGCGCTGCGGGACGCCACCGACCTCGCGCTGCTGCACCCGGTCGGCGGGCGCGGGGCCGACCCCGTGCTCCGCCCGGCACCCGGCGTCGCCGAGCTGCTCGGACCGGGCGCGTCCGGCCTGGCGGCGGCCGGACCGCGCGACCCGGCACCCGAGGACGCGCGCGCGGCGCTGGCCGACGCCCCCGCCGCGGGCCGCGCGGTGCTGGACGCCCTCACCTGGGGGCCGCCGCTGGGCGTGCGCCCGACCGCGGGTCCCGCGGCGGAGGCCGTCACCGAGCTGCTGCGGCTCGGTCTGCTGGTGCGCGTCGACGACCGGCACGTCCTGCTGCCGCGCTCCGTCGCGCTCGTGCTCCGCGGGGGCCGCACCCACCGCGGACCCGCCGTCCCGCCGGGCACGGACGACCTGCCCCGGCGGGACCCGGCCCTCGTCGAGGCCGAGCACGCGGCGGCCGCGGAGCGCGCGGCCCGGCTGGTCGCGACCCTCGTGCGGCTGTGGGAGGGGGCGCCGCCGCCGGTGCTGCGCGCGGGCGGGCTCGGGGTCCGCGACCTGCGCCGGGCCGCCGCCGCGCTGGAGGTCACCGAGGCCGAGGCGGCGTTCGTGATCGAGCTGGCCGG
>DAMBCY010000146.1:0-9220 GCA_032056255.1 Cellulomonas sp.
GACGTACGGCTCGGAGTCGTCGAAGTAGAACAGGTCGCGCCCGTCCGCCATCGTGGCGCGGGTGCGCCGCACCCCGGGGGTGAGCAGGGCGCTGTCGACGGGCTCCGCGACGGCGGGGTCGGCGAGGGTCACGCGGTCAGATCTCCTTCGGGGAGGACGCCGGGGCGTCGGGGTCCGGGACGAGCAGGGTGCAGCCGGCGTCCGCGAGCACGGACCGGGCCGCCACGGGCAGCCGGGCGTCGCTGACCAGCACGTCGACGTCGGTGAGCGCGGCGATCCGGGACAGCCCGACGACGCCCCACTTGGTGTGGTCGGCCAGCACGGTCACGGCGGCGGCGCAGCGCAGCAGCGCGCGGTCCGTCGCGGCCTCCGCGAGGTTCGGGGTCATCAGCCCCGACTCGTCCAGGCCGTGCACGCCGAGGAACAGCCGGTCGACGCGCAGCGTGGCCAGCGCGGTGTCGGCGACCGGGCCGACGAGGGCGTCCGACGGGGTGCGGGTGCCGCCGGTGAGGATGACGTCCAGCGGACCCGCACCCGGCACCGCGTCGTACAGCGTCCGGGCCACCGGCAGCGAGTTGGTGACGACGGTCAGCGGGCGCAGGGCGGGGTCGGCGGCGATCCGCTGCGCCAGCAGGTGCGTGGTGGTGCCGGCGGACAGGGCGACGGCCTGGCCGGGCTCGACGGTCGCGGCGGCGAGCCGGGCGATCGCGTCCTTCTCGTCCTGGGCCCAGGAGGACTTGGCCTCGAAGCCGGGCTCGTCGGTGGGCCGTCCGCCGTCGGGGGACACGGCGCCGCCGTGCACGCGCCGCACGAGGCCGGCGCGGTCGAGCTCGGTGATGTCCCGCCGGACGGTCATCTCGGAGACGTCGAGCTGCTCCACCAGGTCGGCGACGCGGACGGCGCCGTGGGCGCGCACCTCCGCGAGGATGCGGTCCTGCCGTTGACTCGCGAGCACCCCGACAGTATCCACCACAACCGCACACGAACCAACAGGCTCTCGACCCGCGTGCCGAGGGTGCCTCCCCGGGGCCGAGGGTGCGCGACCCCGAGGCCTCCCTCGCCGCGCGGCGGTCTCCCTCGGCGCGGCGGAGGCACCGAGCGGACTAGCGGCCGACCGGTGTCAGGCCGAGGGACTTGCCCGCGAGGCCGCGGGTGCGGGAGGTGAGCGACCGGGCGACACCCCGCAGCGCCTGGGCGGCGGGGGAGCCGGGGTCGGTGAGCACGACCGGTGTGCCGCCGTCGCCGGCCTCGCGCAGCCGGATGTCCAGCGGCACCTGGCCCAGCACGGGGACGCGCGAACCGGTGGACCGGGACAGGCCCTCCGCCACGCGCTCGCCGCCGCCGGAGCCGAACAGCTCCAGCCGTGAGCCGTCCGGCTGCTCCAGCCAGGCCATGTTCTCCACCACGCCGACGACGCCCTGCCGGGTCTGGGTGGCGATCGACCCGGCGCGCTCGGCGACCTCCGCGGCGGCGAGCTGCGGGGTGGTGACCACCACGAGCTCGGACCCGGGCAGCAGCTGCGCGACGGAGATGGCGATGTCGCCGGTCCCGGGCGGCAGGTCGAGCAGCAGCACGTCCAGGTCGCCCCAGAACACGTCCGCGAGGAACTGCTGCAGCGCCCGGTGCAGCATCGGCCCGCGCCACACCACCGGCTGGCCCGGCGGCACGAACATCCCGATCGAGATCACCTTGACCTCGTGCGCGATCGGCGGCAGCAGCATCTCGTCGACCCGGGTGGGCGGCTGGGTGACACCCAGCATCCGCGGGATCGAGAAGCCGTAGATGTCGGCGTCGACCACGCCGACCCGCAGCCCGTCGGCGGCCATCGCGACGGCGAGGTTGGCCGTGACGGACGACTTGCCGACGCCGCCCTTCCCCGAGGCGATCGCGAACACCTTGGTCAGCGACGTGGGCTTGCTGAACGGGATGACCGGCTCGGGGCCGCCGCGCAGCCGCTCGGTGAGGGCGGCGCGCTGCTCGGGGCTCATGACGCCGAGCGCCATCCGGACCTCGGCGACGCCCTCGACACCCTGCACGGCCTCGGTGACGTCCTTGGTGATCGTGTCGCGCAGCGGGCAGCCGGCGGTCGTGAGGTCGATGCCCACGGTGACGCGCGCGCCGTCGGGCGCGGAGGTGTCGACGTCGACGGAGCGCACCATGCCCAGGTCGGTGATCGGGCGGCGGATCTCCGGGTCGACCACCCGGGTCAGGGCCTCGCGCACGGCGGCGGCGACGGCCTCGGGATCGCGGGGGTCCAGGGCGGGCGGCATGCCGTCCATCGTAGGTGCGCCGCGGGACGCACCGGGCCGCGCGGCCCGGAGCCCCGTCCGGGCGGCCCGGACCTCAGGCGTTGGCGCGGCCCTCGGCCCGGGTCGGGCCGCGCTCGGCCTCGGCGTCCTCCTCGGCCGTGGCGGCGCGCTCCTCCGTGAGGTCCTCGAGCAGGTTGCGCAGCTCGGAGCGCACGAAGTCACGCGTGGCGACCTCGGACAGGGCGATGCGCAGCGCGGCCATCTCCCGGGCGAGGTACTCGGTGTCGGCGAGGTTCCGCTCGGCGCGCTGGCGGTCCTGCTCGGCCTGCACGCGGTCGCGGTCGCTCTGCCGGTTCTGCGCCAGCAGGATCAGCGGCGCGGCGTACGACGCCTGCAGCGACAGCATCAGGGTCAGCGCGGTGAAGCCGTTGGCGGCCTTGTCGAACCGCAGGGCGTCCGGGCCCCACGAGTTCCACGCCAGCCAGGCGACGCAGAACATGCTCAGCCACAGCAGGAACTTCGGCGTGCCCATGAACCGGGCGATGCCCTCGGAGACCTTGCCGAACGCGTCCTCCTGCAGCTTGGGCAGCAGGCTCCGGCGCGCGGCCTTCGGGGTGTCGAGGCGCTCAGCCACGGCGGCCTCCTCGCGGGCTGGCGTGCCGGGGCGCCGCCGGCGTCGACGGGCGCGCGACGGCCGGGGTCGCACCCGTCACGACGGGCACCTCCTCGTCGGTCTCGCGCCAGTCCTCGGGCAGCAGGTGGTCGAGCACGTCGTCGACGCTCACCGCGCCGAGCAGGCGCCGCTCCTCGTCGACGACCGGGATGGCCAGCAGGTCGTACGTCGCCATCCGGCGCGTCACGGCGAGCAGCGGGGCGTCCGCGGGCAGGGGCTCGATGTCGGTGTCCACGGCCGTGCCGATCGCCTCGTGCGGGGGCTCGCGCAGCAGCCGCTGCAGGTGCACGACGCCGATGAACCGGCCGGTCGGCGTCTCCAGCGGCGGGCGGACCACGAAGACCATCGACGCGAGCGCGGGCGTGAGGTCGCGCCGGCGGACGTGGGCGAGCGCCGCCGCGATCGGCGTCTCCGGCCCGAGGACCACCGGCTCGGTGGTCATCAGACCGCCCGCGGTGTTGTCCTCGTAGGCGAGCAGGCGGCGGACGTCGCGCGCCTCCTCCGGCTCCATCAGCTCGAGCAGCTCGGCGACCTGGTCGTCGGGCAGCTCGCCCAGCAGGTCGGCGGCGTCGTCGGGCTGCATGGCCTCGAGCACGTCGGCGGCGCGGGACCGCTCCAGGCCCGAGAGGATCGCGACCTGGTCGTCCTCCGGCAGCTCCTCCAGGACGTCGGCGAGGCGCTCGTCGTCCAGCGCCCGCGCGACCTCGAGGCGGCGGGTGTCGGTCAGGTCGTGCAGCACGTCCGCGAGGTCCGCGGGCTTCAGCTCGTCGTACTGGGCGAGCAGCAGGGCCGCGCCCTGGCTGTCGGCGCCGCGCGCCAGGCCCGCGATCTCCTCGATGTCGAGCAGCTCCGGCTCGCCGCGCCGGCGCAGCAACCCGCCCCGGCCGGCCCCGTGCCGGCGCACGAACACCTTGGAGACCAGCCAGTCGCCGTTGCGCTGCCGCTCGATGGCGACGTCCTCGACCGTGGCGTCGCCCGAGCCGTCGGCGAGCGCCACCGTGCGGTCGAACAGCTCGCCGACCACGAGGGTCTCGAACGGGCGCTGCTCGAACCGGCGCATGTTGACCAGGCCGGTCGAGATGACCTGCCCGGCGTCGACCGCGGTGACCCGGGTCAGCGGGACGAAGACGCGACGCCGGCCGGGCACCTCGACGACGAGCCCGACGGCGCGCGGCGCTCCTTTGGGCCGCAGGAGCACGACGACGTCGCGGACGCGCCCGACCTGGTCACCGATGGGGTCGAAGACGGAGGTCCCGGCGAGTCGCGCGACGAACACTCGGGTCCCGGAGCCGCTCACGGGGGTCAGCGTAGACGCCCCGCGCCGGACCCCGCAGAAGGGCAGGCCGTCACCTGACCGGAACCTGGACGCCGCCCGGGATCTCCCTGCGCGTACGCCCGGGCACCTGGCGGACCGGCCCGCGGCTGGGCGAGGATGGGGGCATGTCGTTCTCCGGAGCCGCCCGCGTCCCCCGCACGCCCACGCTGCCGCAGGGTGAGACCGTCGCGTCCTACGGCACCTACCTCGAGGCGCAGCGCGCCGTCGACCACCTGTCCGACCAGCAGTTCCCGGTGCAGCTGGTCACGATCGTCGGCACTGAGCTGAAGATGGTCGAGCGCGTCACCGGCCGCCTGACCTACGCGCGCGTCGCGATGGGCGGCTTCGGGTCCGGCGCCTGGTTCGGGCTGTTCATCGGCCTGCTGTTCCTGCTCACCAGCGACAACGCCGGCATCCTGCTGATCTCCGTGCTGATCGGCGGCGGGTTCGGCCTGCTGTTCTCGGTGATCATCTACTCCTTCACCGGTGGCAAGCGGGACTTCACCTCGCAGAGCCAGATCGTCGCGTCGCAGTACGCCGTCCTGTGCCAGGTGGAGAAGGCCGGCGAGGCCCGCCAGCTGCTCCGCGAGCTCGGCGGGGTGCGCCCCGGTGCCCCGGCCGCCGCGCCGGTCGCCGTGGGCCGGCCGTCCGACCCCACGGCCACCTACCCGCCCGCTCCCGCCGGACCGCCCGCGGGCACGCCGCCCGAGCAGCCCCGCTACGGGCAGTACGCCCCGCCCCCGGTCGCCCCGGCACCTGCACCCGAGCAGCCCGGTTCCGAGACGGCCGACCCCGCGCAGCCGGGCACCCCGAAGCAGGACTGAGCGCGCACGCACGACGGCCCGGCTCCCCGCGCGGTGCGGGGGACCGGGCCGTCCGTGCGTCGCGACGCGTCAGGCGCGCAGCCCGGCCATCCACGCCTCGACGTCATCGGGGTGCCGGGGCAGCGCCGCCGAGAGGTTCTCGTTGCCGTCCGCGGTGACCAGCACGTCGTCCTCGATCCGGATGCCGATGCCGCGCAGCTCCGCGGGCACCCGCAGGTCGTCGACCTGGAAGTACAGGCCGGGCTCGATGGTGAACACCATGCCCGGCTCGATCACGCCGTCCAGGTACATCTCCCGGCGGGCCTGCGCGCAGTCGTGCACGTCGAGGCCGAGGTGGTGGCTCGTGCCGTGCACCATCCACCGGCGGTGCTGCTGGCCCTCGGGCGTCAGCGCCTCCGCGGCGGGGACCGGCAGCATGCCCCACTCCTCGAGCCGCGCGGCGATGACCTGCATCGCCGCGGCGTGCACGTCGCGGAACCGGTTGCCCGGCACCGCGGCGGTGAACGCGGCGTCCGCGGCGTCGAGCACCGCCTGGTAGACCCGGCGCTGCGCGTCGGTGAACGTGCCGTCGACCGGCAGCGTGCGCGTGACATCCGCGGTGTACAGGGAGTCGACCTCGACGCCCGCGTCGATCAGCACGAGCTCGCCCGCGCGCACCCGGCCGTCGTTGTCCGTCCAGTGCAGCGTCGTGGCGTGCGGGCCGGCCGCGGCGATCGTCTCGTAGCCGACGGCGTCCCCCTCGACGCGGGCCTGGGACAGGAACGTGCCCTCGATGACCCGCTCGCCGCGTCGGTGCGCGACGGCTTCGGGCAGCCGGCGGACGACCTGCTCGAACCCCTCGACGGTGGCGGCCACGGCGCGGCGCAGCTCGGCGACCTCGTGGGCGTCCTTGACCAGCCGGATCTCCGACAGGGCCTCGACCAGGGCGGCGTCCCGCTCGCCCGCGTCCTCGGCGGCGCGGATCTCCTCCACGACGATCTCGACCGACTCGTCGACCTCGGGCACGACGAGCAGCCGGATGCCGTCCGTGCCGACGTCCTTGGCGAGGGCGTCGCGCAGGTCGTCGCTGTGCGCGGTGCGGATGCCGGTCACCGTCGCCATGTCCTCGAGCGTCGGGCGCGGGCCGACCCAGAACTCGCCGTAGCGGGCGTCGGAGAAGAACTCCTCGGTGTCCCGCCCGGCGAGCGGGCGCATGTACAGCACGGCGCGGTGGGTGGACCGCGTGCCGTCGGGCAGCTCGTCGCCGTCGCCGTCGGCCGCCGGGTGCAGCACGAGCACGGCGTCCGGCTCCTGCTCGCCGCCCAGGCCCGTGAGGTGCGCGAACGCCGAGTGCGGGCGGAACCGGTAGTCGGTGTCGTTCGACCGCACCTTGTACGCACCCGCGGGGATCACGAGCCGCTCGCCCGCGAAGCGCTCCGCGAGGCGCGCGCGACGGACGGCGGCGAACGGCGCGACGTCGGCCGGCACCGCCGTGCTCGCGGGCCGCTCGGCCCAGCCGGACGTCACCCACTCGAGGAACGCGGCGGAGGAGGGGCGCTGGCTGCGGTTCTGGCCGCGGTCGGCGAGCGGCTGCCCGGGCTCCGTCGGCGAGGACTCGGGGGTGGGGTCGGTGGCCATGCCCTCCAGTCTGGCACCGCCCGGCACCGCCCAGGTGGGCCCGTGGGGTGAGTAGGCTTCCGCGGTGCGCATCGACCTCCACACCCACTCCTCGGCCTCCGACGGCACCGAGCCGCCCGCCGGGGTCGTGGCCTCCGCGGCCGCCGCGGGTCTGGACGTCGTCGCGCTCACCGACCACGACACGACCTCCGGCTGGGCCGAGGCGGCCGACGCCGCCCGCGCGCACGGCATCGCCCTGGTGCGCGGCACCGAGGTGTCCGCGCTGTCCCGCGGCGTCAGCGTGCACCTGCTGTCCTACCTGCAGGACCCGGCCGACCCCGCGCTGGCCGACGTCATCGCGCGGACCCGCGAGGCCCGGCTGCACCGCGGGCGCGCGATCGTCGAGCGGCTGTCCGCCGACCTCCCGGTGACCTGGGCGGACGTGCTCGCCCAGCAGGCGCCCGGCACCGTCGTCGGCCGCCCGCACATCGCCGACGCGCTCGTGGCCCGCGGCATCGTGCCCGACCGGACGGCCGCGTTCGCCGACCTGCTGTCCGCGCGCGGCCGCTACTACGTGCCGTACTACGCCCCCGAGGCGGCCGACGCGGTCGCGGCGATCCGCGCGTCCGGCGGCGTGCCGGTGTTCGCGCACCCCGGCGCCGACGGACGCGGCCGGATCGTGCCGGACGCCGTCATCGCCGAGCTGGCCGAGGCCGGGCTGGCCGGGCTCGAGGTGCACCACCGGGACCACGGCCCCGGGCAGCGCGAGCGGCTCACCGCGCTCGCGGACCGGCTCGGCCTGCTCGTCACGGGGTCGTCGGACTACCACGGCGCCGGGAAGCCGAACCTGCTGGGGGAGAACCTCACGGACCCGTCGGTGCTCGCGGAGATCGCCGGTCAGGGGCGGGTCGCGGTGGTGGGACGATGAGCACCGTGCTCGACTGGCGGCTCCTCTCCGAGGTCTTCATCACCCTGTTCGTCATCATGGACCCGCCGGGGACGGTGCCGATCTTCCTGGGCCTGACCGGCGCGATGACCCGGCAGCAGCGCAACCGGGCGGCGCGGCAGGCGATCCTCGTGGCGTTCGGCGTCATCTTCGTGTTCGCCGTCTTCGGGCAGAGCCTGCTGTCCTACATGCACATCTCGCTGCCCGCGCTGCAGGCGTCCGGCGGTCTGCTGCTGCTCCTGGTCGCGATGGAGCTGCTCACCGGCAAGGCCGAGGAGCCGCAGCCCTCCGGCAACACCAAGGTCAACGTGGCGCTCGTGCCCCTCGGCACGCCGCTGCTCGCCGGTCCGGGCGCGATCGTCGCGGTCATGGTGTTCGTGCAGCAGAGCGACGGCACGCTCGCCGACTGGTCGGCGATCGCGCTCGGCATCGTGCTGGTGCACGTGTGCCTCTGGCTCGCGATGCGGTTCGCGGGCGTCATCCACCGGCTGCTCGGCGAGTCCGGGACCACGCTGGTCACCCGGATCGCCGGTCTGCTCCTCGCGGCGATCGCCGTGCAGCTCGTGGCGGACGCGGTGGTCGCGTTCGTCCAGGCCGCCTGACGCGGTCCGGGACCCCCGGGCCCGGCCCCCTCGGCTCGCCCGCGTGCGCGGCCCGGGCGAGGATCGGGGCGTGACCTCCACGACCCTGCGCGGACGGCTCGGCGACGAGCTGTTCACCCGCGTCGCCGGGCCGCGCGGCGCCCAGGTGCGCGACCGGATCCACGGCACCCCCGGCGCCCGCTGGTTCGGGCCGGACGACGCGGTCCGCCGGGTGCACGGCGACGCGTCGATGTTCGTCGGCGGGCTGACCGCCCTGCTGCTGCAGTCCTGGCACCCGCTGGCGATGGCCGCCGTCGCGGAGCACTCCGGCTACCGCAGCGACCCGTGGGGCCGGCTGCAGCGGACCAGCACGTTCCTGGCCGTGACGACCTTCGGGACCGCCGAGCACGCGCAGCAGGCGGTCGACACGGTCCGGCGCATCCACGACCGCGTCACCGGCGTCACCGCCGAGGGGCTGCCGTACGCCGCCTCGGACCCGCACCTGCTCGAGTGGGTCCACCTCACGGAGGCGCACGCGTTCCTCACCGCGCACCAGCGCTACGGCGCCCGCCCGCTGGACGCCGCCGGCTGCGACGACTACGTCGCCCAGGGGGCGCGGGTGGCCCGGGCGCTCGGCGCGCGGGACCTCCCGGACACCGTCGCGGGCCTGCGCGCCCGGCTCGACGGCTACGTGCCCGAGCTGCGCGGCACCCCCGCCGCGCGCGAGGCGGCGGAGTTCCTGCTCGCGGACCCGCCGGTGCCGGCGCCCGCGCGCCTGCCGTACCGGGTGCTGGCCGCGGCGGCGATCGGGCTGCTGCCCCGCGCCGCGCGCGCCCCGCTGGGCCTGCCGGACCGCCCGCGCGTGGACGCCACGCTGGCGCGCGCGGGCGGCGCGGCGGTCACGCGCGCGATCCGCTGGGCCCTCGCGACGACGCCCCCACCGCCCACGGCGGACGACCCGCGCTGACCCGCGTGCCGTCCGGTGCGGTGGGGTCGTCCCGTCCGGACGAGGTCGTCAGGAACGCCTGGGCGGATT
>DAMBCY010000147.1:0-9219 GCA_032056255.1 Cellulomonas sp.
CGGGATCGTCGCGGAGCTGTCGGTGGCGGACAACATCCTGCTCGCGCTCCAGGCGGAGCAGGGCTGGTGGCGGCCGGTGCACCGCGAGCGCCGGGACGAGCTGGTGGCGAGCTACATCGAGCTGCTGGACATCCGGCCCGCGGACCCGGACGTCCCGGCGGGGCGGCTGTCCGGCGGTAACCAGCAGAAGGTGCTGCTGGCCCGGTGGCTGGCGACCGCGCCGCGGGTGCTGGTGCTGGACGAGCCGACGCGCGGCATCGACATCGGCGCGAAGGTCGAGGTCCAGCGGCTGGTCGCGGAGCTGGCCGCCGGCGGGATGTCGGTGCTGTTCGTGTCCGCGGAGCTCGAGGAGGGGCTGCGGCTCTCGCACCGGGTGGTGGTGATGCGCGAGGGCGCGGTGGTGGCCGACGTGCCGAACGACGGGCTGACGGTGGACTCGGTGCTGGCGCTGATCGCGTACGCTGCGGCACCGGGGGTCGCCGCCGGGACAGATCGGGAGTCGTGAACGACAGGGAGCAGACGCCGCGCGCGGCCACGATCTTCGACGTCGCGCGGCTCGCGGGGGTGTCGCACCAGACGGTGTCGCGGGTGGTCAACGACCTGCCGAACGTCCGGCCCGCGACGCGCGAGCGCGTCGAGCAGGCGATCCGGCAGCTGCGGTACGCCCCGTCTCCGGCGGCCCGCGCGCTGGTGACCAAGCGGTCCCGGCTGGTCGGGCTGGTCGTGACGGCCGGCGCGGAGTACGGGCCGGCGTCGATCGCGCTGCACGTGAACGAGGCGGCGCGGCGCGAGCGGTACTCGGTGCTGACGATCACGATGCTGCGACCGTCGGTCACGGACGTGCGACAGGCGATCGAGTCGCTGATCCGGCAGAACGTCGAGGGCATCGTGCTGGTCGCCGCGGACCGGGCGGTGGTGACGGCGTCGTACGACATCGCCGCGGTGCCGCTGGTGACCGTGGACGCGACCGGGACCGCGCCGGGGGAGTCGGTGGCGATCGACCAGTACGCCGGTGCGCGGCTGGCCACCGAGCACCTGGTCGCCCGGGGGCACCGCTCGGTGCTGCACCTGGCCGGCCCGCAGGACTCCCCGGACTCCGTGGAGCGGGTGCGCGGCTGGCGGGACGCTCTGGCGGAGGCCGGGCTGCCCGCGCGCGCGCCGGTGCACGGCGACTGGACGCCCGGGAGCGGGTACGCCTACGGGCAGCAGCTCGGGGTGCCCGCGGGCGGGGTGGCGGTGTTCGTGTCGAACGACCCGATGGCGCTCGGGCTGATGCACGCGCTGGACGAGCGGGGGATCGCCGTCCCGGGGGACGTGAGCGTGGTCGGGTTCGACGACGTGCCCGAGGCGGCGTTCTACCACCCGCCGCTCACGACGGTACGGCAGGACTTCGAGGCGCTCGGCGAGCTGCTGATGCGCCGGCTGTTCGCCGTGATCGAGGGCGGGGCCGCGGGCGCCGACGACGTCCGCCGGGTCGCGCCGACGCTGGCCGTGCGGTCCTCGACCGCCCCGCCGGGGTCCGCGCCCGTACCCGCGCCACGCGAACCGTGAGCGTTAACATTCCGTGACCTGCTGATCGTGGCATGGGTCTTGCGCCTCGAATTGTGAGCGCTATCATCGAGGCATCACGAGGAGCGACGGCGCACCTGATCAGCGTGCCGCCCGGGCTGCGCCCGGATGTGAGGGTTCACATCCGCTCACTCGCGACGATCTGCATCCGTTCCTTCCCCCGTCCCAGGCCGCCCCCGGGCGCATCGCAGCGCCCCCGGGGGCGACCGTGCTCGCCGCCGGGCCCCGGCGGCCGGGCGTACTCGAAGAGGAGTCCGCTGTGCCTACCCGCACCCGCACCCGTACCCGCCTGATCCTGTCCACGTCCGTCGTCGCGGGCCTCGCGCTCGGCCTGACCGCCTGCGGCGGGGGCGACGACGCCGGCTCGGCCGGTGGCTCCGACGACCTGGTGACCGTCGGCTTCGTCGCCGTCGGTCCCGAGGGCGGATGGCGCACCGCGAACGAGAACAACGTCAAGGAGGCGTTCAGCACCGAGAACGGCTTCGAGCTGAAGTACTCGCCGGCCACCGACGGCAGTCAGAACTCCCAGATCACCGCCTTCACCTCGTTCATCGACGAGGAGGTGGACGTCATCCTGCTGTCCGCCACCGAGGCGACCGGCTGGGAGGACGTGCTGTCCAAGGCACAGGAGGCCGAGATCCCCGTCGTGCTGCTGGACCGCGGCATCGAGCCCGACGACACCAGCCTCTACGCGACGCACATCGGCCCGGACAACTACTCGATCAGCGCCTCGGCCGCCGAGTGGGCCATCGAGACGTTCCCGGAGGGCGCGAACTACGTCGTGCTCGAGGGCCCCGCGGGCCTGTCGGTCGACAACGAGCGCAACCTCGGCTGGGACGACACGATCACCGACGACTTCACCAAGCTCGACAGCCAGGACGCCAACTGGTCCACCGACCAGGCCAAGAGCGTGTTCGAGACGATGCTCAAGGCGCAGGGCAACGACATCCAGCTCGTGTTCGCCCAGAACGACGAGATGGGTCTCGGCGCCGCGCAGGCGGTCGAGGAGGCCGGCCTGACCCCGGGCGAGGACGTCAAGATCATCACGATCGACGGCACCAAGGCCGCGCTGCAGGGCCTGATCGACGGCCAGCTGTCCTTCGTCGCCGAGTACAACCCGCTGTTCGGCGAGACCGCGGTCGACGTGGTGAACAAGTTGCTCGCCGGCGAGGAGGTCGAGTCCTCCATCGTGATCGACTCCGTGACCTTCGACTCGCCCGAGGCGGCCGAGGCCGCGCTGCCGACCCGCGCGTACTGACGCACCCCGGGGCCGGGGCGCCGCCGGAGGGTGGCGGCGCCCCGGCACCGGTCCGAGCCGATCCGTACGAGGCGGAGGACATGAACCAGCGAGAACCCGTGGTCGAGATGGCCGGCATCAGCGTGGAGTTCCCCGGGGTGAAGGCCCTGGACGACGTGGACCTGCGGCTGTTCCCCGGTGAGGTGCACGCCCTGATGGGCGAGAACGGCGCCGGCAAGTCGACCCTCATCAAGGCGCTGACCGGCGTGTACCGGGTCAGCGCCGGCACGATCGTCGTGGACGGCGAGCAGCGCGAGCTCGGCGGCACGGCGGACGCCCAGGACGCGGGCATCGCGACCGTGTACCAGGAGGTCAACCTCTGCACGAACCTGTCGATCGGCGAGAACGTCATGCTGGGCCACGAGGCCCGCGGGCCGCTCGGCGTCCGGTGGCACCGCACGCACGAGCTCGCCCGCGAGGCACTGGCCCGGCTCGGCCTCGGTCACCTGGACCCGCGCGCACCGCTGTCCAGCCTGTCGATCGCCGTGCAGCAGCTCGTCGCGATCTCCCGGGCGATGGTCGTGGACTGCAAGGTCCTCGTGCTCGACGAGCCGACCTCCAGCCTGGACGCCGCCGAGGTCGAGCAGCTGTTCGCCGTCGTGCGCGCGCTGCGGGACGAGGGCGTCGCGATCCTGTTCGTGTCGCACTTCCTCGACCAGGTCTACGAGCTCACCGACCGGCTCACCGTGCTGCGCAACGGCCGCAAGGTGGGGGAGTACCTGACGAAGGACCTGCCGCGCGGCGAGCTCATCTCCGCGATGATCGGCAAGGACGCGGCCACGCTCGCGTCCCTGGCCTCCGAGCGCGCAGCGCGCGTCGTCGACCCCGAGCAGCGCCCGCTGCTGGAGGCCCGCGGCCTCGGCCGGCGCGGCGCGGTCGCCCCCGCGGACCTGGAGATCTACCCGGGCGAGATCGTCGGCTTCGCCGGGCTGCTCGGCTCGGGCCGCACGGAGCTCGCCCGCCTGCTGTACGGCGCCGACAAGCCGGACGCCGGGGAGCTGCGGCTCGACGGGAAGCCCGCGGCGGTCGGCTCGCCGGTCGCGGCGCTCGCGGCCAAGGTGGCGTTCTCCACGGAGAACCGGCGGGACGAGGGGATCATCGCCGACCTGACGGTGCGCGAGAACCTGATCCTCGCCGTGCAGGCCACCCGCGGCTGGATGCGCCCGCTGCCCCGCAAGGAGCAGGACGCGCTGTGCGCGAAGTACATCGCCGAGCTCGGCATCCGCCCGGCGGACTCCGAGCGGCCGATCAGGAACCTGTCCGGCGGCAACCAGCAGAAGGTGCTGCTCGCCCGCTGGCTCGCCACCGCGCCGCGGCTGCTGATCCTGGACGAGCCGACCCGTGGCATCGACGTCGGCGCCAAGGCCGAGATCCAGGAGGTCGTCGTCGCGCTGGCCGCCGAGGGCATGGCCGTGGTCTTCATCTCCTCGGAGATCGAGGAGGTGGTGCGGCTGTCCGACCGGATCGTCGTGCTGCGCGACCGGCACCAGGTCGGCGTGGTCGACAACGGCCCGGACGTCACCGCCGACACGGTCGTCGGCATCATCGCGAAGGAGGGCGAGGCGGCGTGAAGACGCTCCTGCGCAGCCAGTACTTCTGGGGCGTCGTCGCCCTGCTCGCCCTGATCGGGGTGAACGTCGCCAAGGACCCGAGCTTCGTCCAGATCACGATCAACAACGGCAACCTGTACGGGTCGCTCATCGACATCCTGCGCGGCAGCGCGCCGGTGCTGATGATCGCCGCGGGCATGACGCTGGTGATCGCGACCGGCGGCATCGACCTGTCCGTCGGCGCGGTGATGTGCGTCGCCGGCGCGGTGTCGATGGAGTACCTCGCCTCGGCGGCGGACCCGGGCTCGGCCGGCGCGGTGCTCACCGCCCTCGGCCTGGCGCTCGGGCTCGGCCTGGTGCTGGGCGTGGTGAACGCGTTCTTCGTCTCGGTGGTGGGCCTGCAGCCCTTCATCACGACGCTGATCATGATGCTCGCCGGGCGCGGCCTGGCGAAGGTCATCACGTCCGGCCAGAACACGTCGGCGACCAGCGCCCCGTTCAAGTGGATCTCGAACGGCTACGTGTTCGGCTTCCCGGTCGCGTTCCTCATCGCGCTCGCGCTCGTCGGGCTGCTCGCGTTCGTCGTCCGCCGGTCCGCGCTCGGCCTGATGATCGAGTCCGTCGGCATCAACCCGAGCGCCAGCCGCATGGCGGGCATCCGGCCGCGGAACATCCTGTTCGCCGTCTACGCGCTATCCGGCCTGCTGGCCGGCGTCGCGGGGGTGTTTACCACCGCGAACGTGATGACCGTCGAGGTCGCCAAGACCGGCATGAACATGGAGCTCGACGCGATCCTCGCGGTCGTCATCGGCGGCACGTCGCTCGCGGGCGGCAAGTTCTCGCTCGGCGGCAGCGCGATCGGCGCCCTGCTCATCGTGACCCTCGACAAGACCGTGACGTTCCTGTCCGTCCCGTCCGCCGCGACACCCGCGTTCAAGGCCGCCGTGATCGTCGTGGTGTGCCTGCTGCAGTCCGAGCGGGTGCGGGCGCTGTTCGTCCGGCAGCGACGCCCAACCGGCAGCACACCAGGCACCACGCCCGGCGGCACGCCCGACCGCACCTCCGGCCGCACCCAGGAGGTGCCCGCATGACCACCGTCTCCGACGCCCCCCGCACGCTCGCCGTCGCGGCCCCGCGCCGCCGGCGGATCGACCCGCGGACGCTGCCGACGGTCGCCGCCGTCGCGATCCTCGCCGTGATGCTGGTGTACGGCCAGCTCGCCTACGGCAAGATCTTCGCGCTGAACACGGTCTCGAACCTGCTCATCACCAACTCGTACCTCGTCATCCTGGCCGTCGGCCTGACGTTCGTGATCCTCGCGGGCGGCATCGATCTGTCCGTCGGCGCGGTCGTCGCGTTCACGTCGGTGTCCGGGGTGATGCTCGTGCACGCCGGGCTGCCACCGGTGCTGGCGATGGTGGTCATGGTCGCGACCGGGGCGCTGTTCGGGCTGATGTCCGGGGTGCTGGTGCAGTACTTCGACGTGCAGCCGTTCATCGCGACGCTGGCCATGATGTTCCTGGCCCGGGGCCTCGCGTCGATCCTGTCGACCGCCCCCGAGCGGCTGGCAGACGACTCCGGGTTCCGGTCCCTTGCCACCGAGATCAAGCTGATCGACGGGCCGAAGCTGAACGACCTCGTGGTGACGCCGCACGTGCTGATCGCGGTCGTCGTGGTCGCGGCCGGCTTCGTGCTGCTGCACCGCACCCGGTTCGGCCGGACGGTGTACGCCATCGGCGGCTCCGAGCAGTCCGCGACCCTCATGGGTCTGCCCGTCGCCCGGACCAAGCTGTGGATCTACGTGGTCAGCGGCACCTGCGCGGGGCTGGCCGCCGTGGTCTACACCGCGAAGCTCGGCATCGCGCAGAACATCACCGGCACCGGCTGGGAGCTCGACGCCATCGCGGCGACCGTCATCGGCGGCACGCTGCTCACCGGCGGGGCGGGCTTCGTGCTCGGCTCGGTGGTCGGCGCGCTGGTGCTCGGGCTGATGAACGTGCTCATCACCCGGGACGGCACGATCCCCGCCGAGGCCACGACCATCATCACCGGCGTCGTGCTGCTCGCGTTCGTGATCCTGCAGCGCGCGGTGACCCGCACCCGCAAGCGGGAGTGACCCCGCGGCGCCGCACCAGCACCGAGCACCCGGGGGCACCCGGTCGCGCCCTCCGCGCGGCCGGTGCCCCCGGCGCGCCCGCAGCACCACCGCAGCAGCACCCCGCACGACCCCGCACGACGCGCGGGCGCACCGTCGCGCCCGCGTGACCCTCTGCAGAACTGGAGACCGACGATGATTCCCCGGTCCGTCGGCAGCGCCCTCACCGCGCTCGCCGTCCTGTCCGCCACCCTCGGCGCAGCCGTCCCGGTCGCCGCCGCAGCGGCCCCCGACACCGACCTGCTGGCCCACTACGCCTTCACCGAGACGTCCGGCACCACGGTCGCCGACGTCACCGGGCACGGCCACGACGCCACCGTCGTCGGCGCCGGCCGGTGGACAGGTGCCGCGCTCGACCTGCCCGGCGGCGCGAACAACGCCGCGTACGTCGCCCTGCCCACCGGCCTGCTCGCCGGCCAGGAGGAGGCCACGGTCTCCGTCGAGGTCCGCGCGGACGCGGCCTCGCTGTCCCGCGCCGGCTTCCTGTGGAACATCGGCGGGACCTCGGACACCGGGTCGTGGTTCGTCTCGGCGAACGGCACGCTGCGCGCGTCGATCACGCCCTCGAACTGGTCGGGGGAGCAGAACGCCGCCTGGACCGGGCACAACCTCACGGCGAACACCTGGCAGAACGTCACCGCGACGCTGTCCGGCAACGGCGACGGCACCTCGACGATGACGCTGTACGTCGACGGCACGCAGGTCGCGCGGAACGCCGCCGTGACGCTGACGCCGGCCGACCTGGCCGCGCACGACACCAACCGGATCGGCGGGTCGGCGTACGCCTCCGACCAGGGCTTCGGCGGCGACGTCGCCGAGGTCCGCGTGTACACCCGGGCGCTGGACGCGGCCGAGGTCACGGCGGTCGCGGCCGCCGACGCCGCGAGCACCGCCGCCGACCTGGCCACCGCGCTCGACCTGGGCGACACGTCCGCGGTCACCGGCGACCTGGTGCTGCCGAGCACCGCGACCTGGACGACCAGCGACGCGGCCGTCGTCACTGCGGGCGGGGCCGTCACGCGCCCGGCCGCGGGCGAGGCGGACGGCACCGCGCTGCTCACCGCGACCGTCACCGTCCGGGGGGTCACCGAGACGCGGACCTTCGCGGTCACCGTCCCGGCGCTGGCGGAGGGCGAGACGTCGCTGCCGCCGGCGAGCGCGCTGATCGCGCACTACCCGCTGAGCTCCGCGACGGAGGACTACGACACCGCGCGCAGCCACCGGATCGGCGGCGTGACCAGCGCGACCTGGACCGACGACTACCTCGACCTGTCGAACGGCGGGTACATCGCGAACAACTCCTTCACCGGGTTCACCGTGACCGGCACGTCGCTCACGCTGGGCGTCGACGTCAACGTGTCGTCCTCCGCCACCGGGGCCGCGAGCAGCACCCTCGTCACGTACGGCGCGAGCGCCACGGCCACCAACCTGTCGTTCCGGCCGTTCTGGACCTCCGGGTCGAGCGCCGCGGTCGTCACCGTCGGCGGGACCGTGGTCGCCGTCGCGGAGACCGACCACCCGATCGCCCGCGACGTCTGGCAGCACCTCACCGTCGTCCTCGACGGCGACGCCCGCGCGCTGCGGCTGTACGAGGACGGCGAGCTCGTCGCCCAGGCGACCGGCCTGACCGTGACCGCCGACAGCATCGGGGACGGCGTGCTGCGCCTGAACCGCGACGCGACCGCCTACTACAACGTGCCCGCGCAGTACCGTGACCTCAAGGTCTACCGCACCGCCGTCACCGCAGACGAGGCCCTCGCCCTGGCGCGCGTGAACGCGACGTCCGGCTGGCAGCGGTTCGTCGCCGCGCTCGACCTGCCCGAGCAGGTCACCGGCGACCTCGACCTCCCGGGCACGCCGCTGGTCACCTGGGCCTCCAGCGTCCCGTCCGTGCTCGCCGCCGACGGGACGGTCACCCGGCCCGCGCCGGGCGAGGCCGACGTCCCGGTCACGCTCACCGCCTCGCTGGACCGCGGCGGGCTCACCCTCACGCACGACGTCGCGCTCACCGTCCCGGCGCTGCTCAGCGACGCCGCGCAGGCGGCCGAGGACGCCGCGGCGCTGACCGTGGCCGCCGAGCTGCGCACCACCAGCACGCTGCCCGGCGCGGGACCGGTGCACGGCTCGACCGTCACCTGGGCGACCGGCGACGCCGACCTGGTGCCGCTGGTCACCGAGGGCGGCACCACCTACGCCGACCCGACCCGGCCCGCGTACGGCCGGCCGGCGGCGACGGCCACGCTGACCGCGACCGTCCGCACCGGCGCGGCCGTGGTCACCCGCGACGTCGAGGTCACCGTGCCGGCGCTGCCGCGCGCGGTCGACGACGAGGCCTACGCGTTCGCCTACTTCACCGCGAACACCGTCGAGGGCGAGAACATCTACCTCGCCGCGTCGAACGGCAACGACGCGCTCTCCTGGCGCGAGACCAACGACGGCGAGTGGGTCATCACCTCCGAGTACGGCGAGCGCGGCCTGCGCGACCCGTTCCTCACCCGCTCCGTCGAGGGCGACACGTTCTACCTCATCGCCACGGACCTCTCGATCGGCCGGGACGGCGACTGGGGCCGCGCGCAGACCGACGGCTCGCAGTACATCGAGATCTGGGAGTCCACGGACCTCGTGCACTGGTCCGAGCAGCGGCACGT
>DAMBCY010000148.1:0-9059 GCA_032056255.1 Cellulomonas sp.
CCAGGGTGAGCGCCCGCGCCCGGGGCGACGGCGCCGCGGCGGCCGACGTGCGGTGCGCGGTCCGGCCGCCCGCCAGCCGCGCGCGCAGCGGTGCGAGCCCGTCGTTCGTCGCGAGCCCCGCCCACACGAGGTCCCACAGGGCGTCGACCAGCGCGGCCTGGGACGGCGGTGTCTCCAGCGCCTCCGCCACCCGCGCGCCCAGCGCGCCGACGAAGTACGCCCCGCCGCCGCGCAGCGCCTCGACCAGCGCCCGGTGCAGGGGCGTCGCCAGGTGCTCGGCCGGCTCGACGTCCGCCCCCGGCGGGGCGAGCAGCGGCAGCGTGAGGTCGGCGGTCCCGGCGAGGTGCAGGCTCACCAGGCCGTCCCTGCCCGGCAGCGTGCCGTGGCCGGCCCACAGCACCTCGCCGGCGGCGGTGAGCTCGTCGAGGAGGGCGGGGGAGTAGTCCGGCACGCGCGCGGGCAGCACCAGGGTCTCGAGGGCGGAGGCCGGGACCACCGACCCGGCGAGCTGCTCGATCGCGCGCGCCAGCCCGTCGGCCCCCCGCAGGGCACCGGGTGCGGGCTGCCCCGGGCGGACGGTGGCGTGCTGCCAGGCCGGCAGGAACCGGCCGAGCGCCACCGGGGGCACGGGCTCGACCTCCGAGCGCAGCGCGGCCAGCGACCGGCGCCGCAGGGTCCGGAGCACGTCGGCGTCGCAGTACTCGTCGCCGACCCCGCCGAGCGCGTCGGGCCGCAGCCGGCCCTGGACGACCGTGCCCGCCCGCTCCAGCGGGCGCAGGGCGGACTGGGCAACCGCGGTGCCGATCCCGAACCGTGTGGCCAGCTGGGCTGCGGTGAACGGTCCGTGGGTGCGGGCGTGCCGGCGGACCAGGTCGCCCAGCGGGTCGGGCAGCACCTCGGTGAACACCTCGGGCACGCCGACGGGCAGGGCGACGCCGAGCGCGTCGCGCAGGCGTCCCGCGTCCTCGACGGCGGCCCACTGCTCGGCCTCCGCGGCCGGGACGCCGGAGACGCGGACCCGGATCAGCCGGCGTGCGTGCTCCAGGTCGGCGAGCCAGCCGGCGACCTCGCCCCGCACGTCCTCGCGGGTCCGGGCCTCGACCCCGGCGGGCGGGAGCGGCCCGTGCCGGCGGAGCACGTCGGCGACCTGCTCGGCGGTGCGCGCCTGCCGGTCGGGGTCGGTGCCGGTGAGCTCGGCCTCGGTGAGCAGCACGGCGTCCGGGTCGAGCAGGTCGGCGATCTGCGACCCGCCGCCCCCGCCGAGCAGCTCGTCCAGCAGCGTGGGGTCGAGGGTGAGGGCGGCGGCCCGGCGCTCGGCCAGGGGCGCGTCCCCGTCGTAGAGGAACTGCGCCGTGTAGCCGAACAGCAGCGACTGGGCGAACGGCGACGGCCGCGCGGTGGTGACCTCGACGACCCGCACCCGGCCGGCGGAGACGTCCCGCATGAGCTCGACCAGCGCGTCGATGTCGAAGTCGTCCTGCAGGCACTCCCGCACGGCCTCCAGCAGGATCGGGAAGTCCGGGTACCGGGACGCGACGGACAGCAGCTGCGCCGAGCGCTGCCGCTGCTGCCACAGGGGCTGTCGGCGGTCGGGGCGGCGCCGGGGGAGCAGCAGCGCGCGGGCGGCCGCCTCCCGGAACCGGGCGCCGAACATCGCGGAACCGCCGAGCTCGGCACGGACGGCGTCCGCGACCTCCTCGGGCTCGATCAGCAGGTCGGCGCCGTCGACGGGCACCGGGTCCGCCAGGCCACCGGGCGCGGAGGCCGCCACGCCGTCGGTGGACCAGGCGTCCGGGGCGGACCAGCCGAGCAGGTCGCCGACCGGGTCGGACGCGGCCGCGAGCATGTCCGGCAGCCGCAGCACGATGCCGTCGTCGGCGTGCATCGCGGCGGCGTCCACCCCGAACCGCTCGCGCAGCCGGGCGCCGAGCACCAGCGCCCACGGGGCGTGCACGCGGGCGCCGAACGGGGAGTGCACGACCACGCGCCAGTCGCCGAGCTCGTCGCGGAACCGCTCGACCACCACGGTGACGTCGCTCGGCAGCGCGCCGGTGGCCGCACGCTGCTCGCGCAGGTAGCCCAGCAGGTTGTCCGCCGCCCAGTCGTCGAGCCCGGCCTCCCGGACGCGCTCGCGTGCCGCGTCGCCCGGCAGGTCCGCGACCTCGCGCGCCCACGCGCCCATCGCCCGGCCCAGCGACGCGGGGCGCCCCTGGGAGTCGCCCTTCCAGAACGGCAGCCGCCCGGGGACGCCGGGCGCGGGGGTCACCAGCACCCGGTCCGGGGTGATGTCCTCGATCCGCCAGGTGCTCGACCCCAGCGTGAAGGTGTCGCCGACGCGGGACTCGTAGACCATCTCCTCGTCCAGCTCGCCGACCCGCTTCCCGCCGCGGGTGCGGCCGCCGGACCGCTCGGGGTCCACCGGGACGTCGGCGGTCTCCGAGCCGGAGGCGAGGAACACGCCGTACAGCCCGCGGTCCGGGATCGTGCCGCCGCTGGTCACGGCGAGCCGGAGCGCGCCCGGGCGCCCGCTCAGCACGTCCGCGGCCCGGTCCCAGACCACGCGGGGCCGCAGCTCGGCGAAGTCCTCGCTCGGGTACCGGCCCGCCAGCATGTCGAGCACCGCGCGCAGCGTCGCGTCGCCGAGCGTCGTGAAGGGGGCCGCCCGCCGCACCACGGCCGCGAGGTCCGCGACGGTCCAGTCCTCGGTCGCCACCATCGCGACCACCTGCTGGGCGAGGACGTCCAGCGGGTTCGCGGGGACCGAGACCGGCTCGATCTGACCGGCGCGCATCCGCAGCGCCGTCACCGCCGCGGGCACGAGGTCGCCGCGGAACGTCGGGAACACCACGCCGTGCGACACCGCACCGACCTGGTGCCCGGCGCGTCCGATGCGCTGCAGCCCGCTGGCCGCCGACGGCGGGGCGCCGACCTGGACGACGAGGTCGACGGCGCCCATGTCGATGCCGAGCTCGAGCGAGGACGTCGCGACGACGGCGGGCAGCCGGCCGGCCTTGAGCTCCGACTCGGTGCGGGTGCGCTCGGCGCGGCTCATCGACCCGTGGTGCGCCCGCGCGATGATGCCGTCGGCGTCCCGGACGTCCACGCCCACGGCGGTGCCGGACTGCGCGGTGACCTGCGCGGCCCACAGCGAGCCCGGGTCGGGCACGTCCTCGCCCTGCCGCTCGGCCCACACCTCGTTCATCCGGGCCGTGAGCCGCTCGGCACCGCGACGCGAGTTGGTGAACACCAGCGTCGAGCGGTGCTCCGCGACCAGGTCGACCACGCGCTCCTCGACGTGCGGCCAGATGGACGGGCGGGTGCCCCCCTCCGCCGCCGCCTGCCCGGTGAGGTCGGCCTCGCCCGGGGCCAGCGGCGGCAGCCCGTCGTCCGCCCGCCTCGGGGCGCGTCGGCCCGCGGCGTCGTCGGGCAGCGGGGCGCCGAGGTCGGTGAGGTCGGGGACCGGGACGACGACGTCGACCCGGATCTCCTTGGTGGACGGCGGCTGCACCACGACGACCTCGCGACCGCCGTCGGCGGGCGTCCGCCCGCCCGCGAGAAACGCGGCGACCCGGTCCACGGGGGTCACGGTCGCGGACAGCCCGACGCGCTGCGCGGGCCCGGGCCCGTCCGGGCGGTCGAGCAGCGCGTCCAGCCGCTCCAGCGAGACCGCGAGGTGCGCGCCGCGCTTGGTGCCGGCGACGGCGTGGATCTCGTCCAGGATCACGGTGCGCACGCCCGACAGCCCCGCCCGGGCTCCCGAGGTCAGCACGAGGAACAGCGACTCCGGCGTCGTGATGAGGATGTCCGGCGGCTTGGTGGCGAACGCGCGCCGCTCGCTCGGCGGGGTGTCGCCGGTCCGGACCCCGACCTGCACCTCGGGCAGGGTCAGCCCGCGCCGGGTCGCCGCCTGCCGGACGCCCACCAGGGGGGAGCGCAGGTTCCGCTCGACGTCGGTGGCCAGGGCCTTGAGCGGCGACACGTACAGCACGCGGCACCGGTCCAGCGGGTCCGCGTCCCCGGGCCGGGGCTCCGCCGTGATCCGGTCGAGCGCCCAGAGGAAGGCCGCGAGCGTCTTGCCGGAGCCCGTGGGGGCGACGACCAGCGCGTGCCGGCCCGTCGAGACCGCGTCCCAGGCGCCCGCCTGCGCCGTCGGCGCCGCGAACGCGCCGCGGAACCAGTCCCGCGTCGGTGCGGAGAACCGGTCGAGCACGTCGGTCGCCGGGTCGGCGGGCGGCGGGGGTGGCGTCACCGCGTCATTGTGTCGTGCGGCACCGACAGACGCCCGTCCGTCCCGCCCGCCCGGGTGCCAGGATGGTGCCGTGCCGATCGACGACGAGACGCAGGCCACGGTCCGCGCGCTGTGGCGGACCGGGCAGGACCACGGCCGCTCGCCGTCGCCGGTGCCCGAGACCGACCCGTGGGAGGACGACCCGGCCGCCGACCTGCTCGACGGGCCGTGGCCGGTCACCGTGGTGTTCGCCGACGTGCCGGACGTGGTCGTGCACCTGCACCGCGGAGGACGGGACGTCGTGGCGGTCGAGGGCTGCGTGGACCTCGACGTCCCGCGGTCCGACGTCGTCGCGGTGGTCGACGCGCTGCTGTCCGGGCGTGCCCGGCGCCGGCCCCGGGTGCGGGGTGCGCTGCGGAACCTTGCGTCCGCGCTGCTCGGCAGCCCGGCTCCGTCGGACCTGGAGGTCCGGGTCGGCGCGCGCGTGCACGCCGCGCCGATCGTGTTCGCGCCCCCGTTCTCCGGCTGGCTGCTGGCGCTGCCGACCGAGGACGGAACCGGGCCGCACGCGTAGGCTCGCCGCCGGGACGCGCCGGGCGGCGCGTCGTCCGAGGAGGTCGGGTCGTGCGGTACCGGGAGTTCTGGGAGCTGGTCGACGAGGTGCTCGGCAGCGCGCACGGGCGCGCGCTCACCCACGAGCTCGTCCTCGCCCGGCTCGACGGGCGCACGCCGGAGCAGGCCCTCGACGCCGGGGTCGAGCCGCGGGACGTCTGGCACGCCCTGTGCGACGAGCTCGACGTCCCCGAGCCGCGGCGCTGGGGGAGCGACCACCACCGCCAGGCACCGCCGCGGCGGTGACGGCCGATGGCGGGCGCGCAAGTCCAGGATAGGGAACCGGATTGTGATCACCTTGCGGCGTGACCGATGATCAATTTGGGAGCGTTGGCGATCGTTACCGCTCAGTTGGGGATCAACCTGGAGATTTTCCGCAACAGATTCACGCAGTCGGAGGTCGACGCCGGACATCGTGTGGGGCACGACCAGTGCTGAGGTGAACCGAGCCCGCCGGCTTGAGAATGAGTTCTAGCGAAATTCGCAGGATAAACGAGATCCCAGGCACCGCATTGGCATAGCGCGCCGCAGTGGAGATAGACCGTCGACCGAGGGGCCGTCGGCCAACTTCAAAGCAGAGCGCGTACACAAATGCTGATGCTGGAACAGTATCGGCGACCGGGACCGCTTCCGCCCACTACGTCGATGGTCCGGCCATCGAAGCCCATGCATCGAGATCGGCCCGGTCGCATTCACCTGGTGCGAGAACCAGTACCGCTGGCTCATTCTTGCCACAATTACCGTCGGCTATGAGCCTCCAACGAAACCGGCGCAGACGGGACTGAGGCGCAGTTGTCTCGCTCGCAGACTCCCTCGTGTGCCGCGCGAACAATCTCGCCGGTGATTATGCCTATCAATAGTCGGTCAGCCTTGATCGCCCCATCGTTCGGCGTCTGCGTCGTTGAAGGCGGCTTCGCGTTGATAGCTGTCGGCGATGTCGCGAAGCACCCGTGCGGTACGTGGCCAGCGGGTTGCGATCCGCGTGGCCATCTCGCGATACTCCTTCTCCAGTTCGCGTTCTTGGTCGCCGCCGTCGTAAACGCCGCGGCTGGTGACGCCTCGCTGGTTGGTCCTGCCGATATGAAGTCCGGCTTCGATCCTCGTGTTCAGGAGATTCTCGATGATGTCGCGAACTTCCTCGGCGGGCCACACTCCGTCCTGTCCCGATGGACTCGATGCCAGCACCTGGCCGATCTGCTCGTCGCCGATCGAGGCCCGGCCCATCTCGGCCAGCGCGAGACGAGCGCTGCGAACCCACTCGGTCAGGTGCGGTCCGTCGATGGTCCCGTCCACGCGAAGACCCGGGAGGGTTGACCATTCGTGCAGGACGTTCCAACCCAAGCTCGCGTACGCCTGCTCCTGCTCAGACAACTTGCGCTTGGGTTCGCCCTCGGCTCGGAAGGCGACCTTGATCAGTTCGACGAACTCCTTCGAGTCGCTGCCCAGCATCCGGTAGAGGGCGTTCGAGGGCTGGTGGTCGGGCACGAGTCGGAAGAACCAGAACTCCAGCTGAGGCAGGTCGGGGTCTTGCGGAACCTGAGTCTCGAGGTACTCCAGGAGCGCCTCGACGTGGTAGCCGCTCATCTGGCGCTCGTCGACGGGACCGCGCGACTCGAGCACGGCGCGTAGTGCTCGCTTGACGAGGTCGATCTCGAGGTGATGGCTGTTGTGCAGCATTCCGCTGAGCAGGGCGACGGCCTGCCAGGGTCGATCGTGTTCGAGGAGGTGGCCGACCGCCTCTGCTCGTTCGTCCGGGGGGACTTCGTAGTACCTGACGCTGCGCCAGTAGGCGCCCTGGAGCACGTCGTCCATGGCGTCGACCCGAGTCCAGTAGTCCTTGGCGAACGGGACCTCGGTCATCAGTGACGCACGTGCTTGTTCGCTGAGTTCGTTGCCGTCATCGAGTACCGAGCGAAGCCATTTCATCTTTGTGTCGACGGTCTTGAGCCGTGCGTAGGCTAGGGCTGCTTTGCGCAGATTCTCCGAGTATGCCTCGAGCCAGGCGATGACGTCGCCCTCGGGCACGTCGGGCATCTGAGCCAGGTGCTGGCCGATGGCTCGCGGGACCTCGACATCGATGGTGAGCACCTCGAGTTGATCGAGCCCGCGAGCGAGCACCTGCGTGATAGCCCGACGCTGCAACGTGGAGAGTGCCTCGTCGTATCCGTCATCACCGAGCCGAAGGCCGGGAACGGGTGCTCTCCATCCGAACAGGCTGGAGTGTCGGCGCGGGTCCTGGGACGGCTCGAGGTCGACTGCGAGGTCCTTGAGTACCTGGAGCTCTGCAGCCGACATCGCCCAGGACGCATCGGGATGAGCCTGGTGCCGGGTGATCTCCGAGTCGAACGCTTGCCACACGCTGTACTGCTCGTCCGCACTCCAGGTCGCGGTCCGCGCAACGCGACGGAACGCCTCGGTGATCACCTGCCGCTCCCCGAGGGGCACGTTGTCGAGCTTGGGTACCAGCTGCGCCCAGCGCTCAGCGCGGTCCTGAGCGGCGAAGACCGCTTGTTCGACGAGCGCGTGCACGAACCGGCCCCAGTCCGCGTAGGTGACCGACTGCGTAGCCGGCGCCCAGTCACGGTAGCTCGCGCGGTGCGGAGGGAAGACGACCTGGTGCCCACTTGGCCACAGGTCCAGCAGAAGAGACCAGCCCACGTCCGGGATCAGACCGAGCACTCGCTTGATCACGTCGATCTTGTCGTCGGTCGTGGCGCCGCTGTGGGCAATCCACCCGGTCGTGACGGCCACCAGGCTCGCGAGCGGCCGGTTGCTGAGCCGCCCGCCGGGGTCGATCGCAGCGACCTTGGCCAGGAGTACCGCCGCACGCCCGAAGTGCTGTGGGGACCAGCACAGCGTCTCGAGCGCCCACTGCAGACTCGGGTGGGGGGAGGACCGGCCGAAGAAGCCATCGTCTCCGTTAGTGTCTTGGAACAGAGTCTCCAGAAGCGGGCGAGGCCGGGCGAGGTCTTCCTCGACGGCGTCCTGGAACGTTTCGGGTGACGCCTCGGCGAACGACGGGAGGTACTCCGACAGCCGTACCCAGGTCGACCCGCTCTCGTCTGCCGCAGCAGCATCGAGCAGCTGTCGCACGATACGGTCCACGCGCGTCTGCATCCGAAGGTGCTCGGGCAGGTCTGCAGCCGTGGCTGCGGCCAGCGCCAGTCCTTGAGCCAGGTGCTTGCGCAGAGTGGCCGAGTGGGTGGGCGCGACTCCCTTGGCGCCAGCAGCCATCCGTTCGACGGCGTCCATGCCTTCGAATGGGTCCTCGGCGAGCGACACCATGGGGATGACCTGCGCCCAGCGGTCGAGCACCTCCGAGTCGATGTCGCGCAGCAGCAGGTATGCGGCTTCCTCGGGCGCAGTCAGGCGCCACAGGCCACCTGAGACGACGAACGGTGCGTCTGCGCGCTTTGCGAGGTCGTTGAGCAGTCTCTGCACGTCATCGAGGCGGACCCCCGTCAGCGTCTGGATAACCTCACCGTCGCTGACCGACTTCTCCCATGACCCGGCCAGCACCAGCGGCGCCAGGATCGAAGAGGCTCGCGCGTCTTGGGCCCAGGCGGGAGCCCCACGCGGATCACGTGCGATCGAGCGGAACATCGCCAGCGTGCTGCGCCGAGCCAGAGCGACGATGGAGTCTGCGGTCTCCGAGTTGATCTTCAGGCCCTTGAGGGTCTGCACGGCGCTCGAGCGATCGATCTTCGGCAGCTCGATCGCTTTACCCCGGCGTAGTGGATCCTCGTTGCTGGCGACGAGGATGACGCGGTGGCCCCTGTCCTCGGCGGTCTTGAGGTCAGCGTCCTCGAACATCGGTACGAGAATCATCTGCTGTCGCGAGTCCACCAGTCGGCTCCATGCCGAGCTGTCGGTCACGACCACGGCTCGGTCTGCGAGCGACGGCTCGGACTCCAGCGCGGCGTAGACGAAGGCCAGCGCCTCGTCTCGCCAGGGCGCCTTGACGACCACGAATGACTCGCCAGCAGCGGCGTCCTTCAACGCTGTGAGCAGTTCGCCGATCTCCTTGACCCGCCCGGCAGCGAAGAAGCCCGCAGGGATCGGATGACGGATACGTCCCTGGAAGGACTCCCACCACTTCGTCAGCGTCTGGGCGTCCCGCGGACGCATTCCGAGTCGCTCGGAGATCCAGTAGTGCACCGCGGGCGTCTCCCGCAACCAGCCCTCCAGTACGTGGGCATCGATCACCTTGACACCTGCG
>DAMBCY010000149.1:0-8989 GCA_032056255.1 Cellulomonas sp.
CGCCACGAGTCCGACCCGAGGACGAGACGCAGCGGCGCGGGATCGACGTCCACGGAACCGATCATGGCCCCGGCCATCTTCACCGGGTCGCCGGGCGCGACGCGGTCGTCCTGCGCGAGCATCTGCCGCACGGCCGCGACGGGGGTGGTGTCGTAGGCGTCCAGGCGCGGGCCCCACTGCCGCCCGGTCGTCCCGAAGCCCGTCCGCGCGCTGCCCGGCTCCACGATGGTCACGCCGATGCCGAACGCGGCGACCTCCCCGGCCAGTGCCTCGCAGAAGCCCTCCACCGCCCACTTCGTCGCGTGGTAGAGCGGGGCGCCGGGGTAGCCCGTCTGCCCCGCCACGGAGGAGACCTGGACGATGCGCCCGCCGCCGCCGGCGCGCAGGTGCGGCAGCGCCGCGCGGATGACCTGGATCGAGCCGATCAGGTTGGTGTCGACCTGGTGGCGGATCTGCGCGTCGGTGACCTCCTCGGCGGCGCCGAACAGGCCGTAGCCCGCGTTCGAGACGACGACGTCGAGCCGGCCGAGGTGCCGGTGCGCGGCGTCGACGACCCCGCGGATGCCGGCGGTGTCGGTGAGGTCGAGCTCGGCGACGTGCAGGGTCTCCGGGTGCGCGGCGACCAGGTCGGCGACCGCCCGCGGGTCGCGGACGGTGCCGGCGACGCGGTCGCCGCGGGCCAGGAGCTGGGTGGTGAGCTCGCGGCCGAAGCCCGAGCCGATGCCGGTGATGAACCACGTCCGTGTCATGGGTGCCACCGTGCGCCCGGACGGGACCGGCGACCAGGCCCTGTCGTGGGGGGTGCCCGCGGGGCCACGCTCGGTGGGCGCCGGCCGCCTACCGTGGAGCGGTGATCACCAGCGGGATCGGCGCGTACCTGCGGGCACGCCGGGAGCAGGTGCGTCCCGAGGACGTCGGGATCGTGGCGACCGGCCGCCGGCGCGTCCCCGGCCTGCGCCGGGACGAGGTGGCGATGCTCGCGGGGATCAGCACCGAGTACTACACCCGGCTCGAGCAGGGACGCGACCGGCACCCGTCGGCCCAGGTCCTCGACGCGGTCGCCCGGGTGCTGGGGCTCGACGGACCGTCGACCGCCTACCTGCACCGGCTCGCCGACCCGGCACGTCGCCCGCGACGCGCGCCCCGGCGGGCCGAGCGGGTGCGCCCGGGCGTGGCAGCCGTGGTCGACTCCTGGCCCGCCCCCGCCTACGTCGAGGGCCGGTACCTGGACGTCCTGCACGCCAACGCCGTCGCCGAGGCGCTCTCGCCGATGCTGCGGACGGGAGCCAACCTGCTGCGGTCGGCGCTGCTCGACGACCAGGTGCAGGCGAGCATCGACGTCTCCGAGCGGGCGATCAGCGCGCTCGTGGGGCGCATCCGCGCCGCCGCCGGTGACGGCGCCGACGACCCCCGGCTCACCGAGCTCGTCGGCGAGCTCACGCTCACGAGCCCGCTGTTCCGCCGGCTCTGGGACCGGCACGACGTCGGCGTCCCCCCGAGCAGCGGGAGGCTGGTCGTCGACAACCCCCTGGTCGGCGAGGTCGAGCTGGGCTTCGACAAGTTCGCGGTCATCGGCACCGACGGCCAGGTCCTCGTGCTCTACCGGGCCGAGCCGGACTCCCCCTCGGCCGACGCGCTCGCCCTGCTGGCCACGACGGCGCGTCTGACGACCGACCGGTCCTGACACCCGCACGGCGCGCGGCCTCCCGGGCGGGGAGACGGTCCGGTGCCCGCCGTCGTGCTCCCGCCCTTGACGCCGCACCTACGGTGACCTGCGTGACCGCACGCCCGACCTCGGCGACCGTCGCCCCGCACCTGGTCCGCTACCTCGTGCTGCTGGGCGACGAGCGCGGCGTCCCGCTGGACGGGGTGCTGGCCGCGGCGGGGCTCACGCGCGAGGCGGTGGACGCGCCGTCGCTGCGGGTGTCGTTCCGGCAGGGCCGGGTGGTCGTCGAGGGCGCGATCGCGGCGTTCGGGGAGCCGGCGCTGGGGCTGGTGCTGGGGTCCCGGCAGCCGATCACCGCCGCGGGGGTGCTGGGGCTCGGGTGGCTGGCGTCGGCGACGGTGGCCGACGGGGTGCGGCTGGGGCTGCGGTACCAGAACCTCGCGGGGTCGATGGCGCACTGGTCGGCGGTGCGCGAGGGCGACCTGCTGGCGGTCGTCGCGCAGGTGCACGGGGACTCCGCGCGGGTGGACGACTTCCTGGTGGACGAGGGGTTCGCGAGCATCACGCGGTCGGCGCGGGACGCGACGGGGGCGGACTTCGCACCGCTGCGGGTCGAGCTGTCCCGGCCCGAGCCGCCCGACCCGGCGCCGTGGCGGGAGTGCTTCCGCGCTCCGGTGCGGTTCGGGGCGGACCGCGACGCGTGGCTGCTGGCGCCGGAGCAGCAGGACCGGCGGGTGCCGAGCGCGGACCGGTGGACGCTCGCCCAGGCGCAGGCGCTGCTGGACGGCGAGTCGGCGGAGGCGGTGGACCGGCAGGAGCTGGTGGCGCTGCTGTCGGCGCGGGTCGAGGCGGCGCTGCCCGAGGTGCTGCCGCTGGCCGCGCACGCCCGGGCGCTGACGATGAGCGAGCGGACCCTGCGCCGGCGGCTCGCGGACGTGGCCTCGACGTACTCGGACGTGGTGGACGAGGTGCGCCGGCGTCAGGTCGGGCGGCTGCTCGGCCGCCGGGACCTCGCGCTGGCGGACGTCGCCGCGCGGGTCGGCTACACGGACGAGCGCTCGCTGCGCCGCGCGGTGCGCCGCTGGTTCGGCCGCTCGGCGAGCGACCTGCGCCGCGCCCCCTGACCGAGCCCCCCCTCGCCGAGACAGTGCCGTCGCGTCCAGGTAGCGCCCCCTGGCCCACGATCTGGGGGCGAAGGCACGATCCCGGCGGGTGCGGCCGGCGACGCGGGCGCACGGGGCCATCCCCTGTGGCCTGCGGAGTCCGGAAAGGTGGCTCGCGGCGCCCGCCCGCCTCGGCGCGCCGCGTGCTTAGCATCGCTCCACCCACGCGAAGGAGCGACGGTCGTGTCAGCACCCATCTGCGTCATCGGGGCCGGTCCCGCCGGCCTGGCCGTGGCCCGCGCGCTGCGCGAGCGCCACCTGGAGCACGTCCACCTCGAGCGGCACACGGGTGTCGGCGGGGCGTGGGACATCGACAACCCCGGCGGGCCGATGTACGACTCGGCCCACCTCATCTCCAGCCGCACCCGGTCCGGGTTCAGCGGGTTCCCGATGCCCGAGACCTACCCGGACTACCCGGGGCACCGGCAGATCCTCGCGTACCTGCGCGCGTTCGCCGACGCGTACGGGCTGACCGAGCACGTCGAGACGGGGGTCGAGGTCACGGGGGTCCGCAAGGACGCGGCCGGCGCCTGGCACGTCACCCGCGCGGACGGCAGCACCACCGAGCACGCGACGGTGGTCGTCGCGACCGGGTCGCAGTGGTTCCCGAACGTCCCGACGCTGCCGGGCACGTTCACCGGCGAGGTGCGGCACTCCCAGACGTACCGGAGCCCGTCGGAGCTCGCGGGCAGGCGGGTGCTGGTCGTGGGGGCGGGCAACTCCGGCTGCGACATCGCGTGCGACGCGGCCCGCAGCGCCGACCACGCGGTGATCTCGATGCGCCGCGGGTACTGGTTCATCCCGAAGCACGTGTTCGGGGTGCCGTCCGACGTCGTCGGCGGGGCGGGGTCGTTCCTGCCGAAGCGGGCGGAGCGGGCGCTGATCCAGCCGCTGCTGCGGCTCCTGGTCGGCGACCCGACGCGGCTCGGGCTGCAGAAGCCGGACCACAAGCTGTTCGAGACGCACCCGATCGTCAACTCGATGCTGCTGCACCACCTGCAGCACGGCGACATCACGGCCCGCCCGGGCATCCGGGACACCGACGGCCGGACCGTGACGTTCACGGACGGCACGTCGGACGAGTTCGACCTGATCGTCCTGGCGACCGGGTACCGGCACCGGGTGCCGGTGGCGCAGGAGTACGTGGGCGACGAGCAGCACCCCGACCTGTACCTGAACTTCGCGTCCCGCGAGCACCGCGGGCTGTTCGGGGTCGGGTACATCGAGACGAACAGCGGCGCGTACGGGCTGTTCGACCAGCAGGCGCACGTCCTCGCCGCGTACCTCGACGGCCTCGCGCACCGGACGGCGGCGGCGGCCCGGTTCACCGGGATGATCGCGCACGACCACCCGGACCTGTCGAACGGCCTGCACTTCGACCCCTCCCCGCGGCACCGCGGGTACGTGGACTCCGACGCCTACGACGCGTACCTGAAGAAGGTCGCGCGGTCGCTGGGCTGGCGGCTGGACTCGGACGCGCCGGACCGCGCCGGGGCACCCGCGCCGGCGGTCCCGGCATGAGCTTCGACTACGCCGGCCGCGTGATCGTGGTGACCGGCGGCGCGGGCGGCATCGCGCGCGCGTTCGAGCACCCGGCGGCGCAGCGCGGCGCCCGGATCGCGGTGGTGGACATCCGGGCGGACGCCGCCGACCGGACGGCGGCGACGCTGCCCGGGGCCGGGCACCGCGGGTACGGCTGCGACCTCACCGACCAGGCGCAGGTCGAGGACCTGCTCGACCGCCTCGACGCGGACCACGGGCGGATCGACGTGCTGGTGAACAACGTCGGGATGACCAGCGCCGACCGGTTCGACGAGCGGTCCGTCGAGTCGATCCGCACGGAGCTGGAGGTGAACCTGGTGTCCCCGCTGGTGCTGACCCGGCTCGCGATCCCGCTGCTGCACCGGTCCGCGGACCCCCGGGTGGTGACGACGGTGTCGCTCGGCGGCATCTTCCCGCTCGGGGAGACGCCCATCTACACGGCGTCGAAGTTCGGGCTGCGCGGGGCGATGCTCGCGATCGGGCTGGACCTGCGCGCCAAGGGCATCCTCGCCGGCTCGGTGCTGCCGTCGGCGACGGACACCCGGATGCTCCGGCAGGAGGCGGCCGACGGCGGCAACTCGCTGCAGTTCCAGGACCCGCCGCAGTCCCCCGCGGTCGTGGCCCGCGCGATGATGCGGCTGCTCGACAAGCCGGCCCTCGAGCGGTACCCGCGCCCGTCGGAGGCGGTGCTGGTCAAGACGGCGATGCTGGTGCCGAACGCGCTCCCCCGGCTGAGCGGGCTGTTCCGGCGCCGCGGCGAGCGCGGCCTGGCGGCGTACCTGGCGCGGCTGGAGCGCGCCGGCATCGCCCGCCGCACCGCCGAGGGCTGGGCGATCGTCGACGGGGAGAAGGCGCTGCGATGACGCTGACCATCACGAGCCCGGCCGACGGGACGGTGCTGGCGACGGTCCCGTCGACGTCCGCGGACGAGGTCGCCGCGCACGCCCGGGACGCGCAGCGGGTGCACGACTCGGGCGTCTGGTCCGGCCTGGCCCCGCGCGAGCGCGCCGCGGTGCTGCTGCGGCTCGCCGACCTCATGGCCCGGGACGCCGAGGTGCTGGCCCGGCTGGACTGCGAGGACGCGGGCAAGCCGATCACCGAGTGCCGGGACGGCGACGTGCCGGGCGCGATCGAGACGATCCGGTGGTTCGCGGAGGCCACCGACAAGCTGTACGGCCGGGTGTCGACCACCGCGCGGGACGTGCTGGCGTTCACCGAGCGGGAGCCGGTCGGGGTGGGGGCGGCGATCCTGCCGTGGAACTACCCGCTGGCGATGGCGGCGTGGAAGGTCGGACCGGCGCTGGCCGCGGGGAGCTGCCTGCTGCTCAAGCCGGCCGACGCGACCCCGCGCTCGACGCAGCACCTGGCCGCGCTCGCGCTGGAGGCCGGGGTGCCGGCGGGTGTGCTCCGCGTGCTGACCGGGACCGGACCGGTGACGGGGGCGGCGCTGGCCGCGGACCCGGTGGTCGGGGCGATCTCGGTGACCGGGTCGGAGCGCACCGGGCGCGCCGTGCTGACCGCCGCGGCGGCGTCGAACCTCAAGCGGGTGTCGCTGGAGCTCGGCGGCAAGAGCCCGCAGATCGTGCTGGACGACGCGCTCGCGCTCGGCGACGCCCTGGCGGACGGGCTGGTCGAGGCGGCGTTCCTCACCTCCGGGCAGAACTGCACCGCGGGGTCCCGGGTCCTGGTGCACGCGAGCGTGCACGACGAGGTGGTCGAGCGGCTGGTGACGGCGACCCGCGCCCTGCGCGTGGGGCACCCCGCCGACCCGGCGACGCGGATCGGGCCGGTGATCGGCGCGGCCGCGGCCGACCGGATCGGCGCGGCCGTCCGGTCGGCGGTCGAGGAGGGCGCGGTGGTCGCGACCGGCGGCGGCGAGGTGGACGTGCATCCCGGGGGCCGCTACCTGGAGCCGACCGTGCTGGTGGACGTGCCCGCGCACGCGGCGATCCTGCGCACGGAGGTGTTCGGACCGGTCGTGACCGTGCAGCGGTTCCGCACCCGGGACGAGGCGGTGGCGCTGGCCAACGCGGTCGACCACGGCCTGGCCGCGTCGGTGTGGACCACCCGGCTGGACGACGCGCTGGCGGTCGCGCGCGGCGTGCAGGCCGGGGTGGTGTCCGTCGGGGCGTACAGCGAGGGTGACCTGACCGTGCCGTTCGGCGGCTGGAAGCAGTCCGGCTTCGGCGGCGTCGAGAAGTCCCTGGCCGCCTTCGACCAGTGGACCAGGACGAAGACGATCTGGATCCAGCAGCACTCCTGACCGCGCTCCCCGGGCGTCCCCCTCCACGAGACTGCAGCAGATGGGCGTTTCAGCGCGGCGAAACCCGCATCTCCTGCAATCTCGTCGCCCGGGGAGAGCGAGAGCCGGTCAGCGCTTGAGGTTGACCAGCTCCTGGAGGACCTCGTCCGAGGTCGTGATCACGCGGGAGTTCGCCTGGAACCCGCGCTGGGCGATGATCAGCTGCGTGAACTCCGTGGACAGGTCCACGTTGCTCATCTCGAGCGAGCCCGACGACAGCGTCCCGCGACCGCCGGTGCCGGCGGAGCCGACCTGCGCGTCGCCGGAGTTCACCGTGGTGGTGAACAGCGAGCCGCCGGCCTTCGCCAGGCCCGAGGGGTTGGTGAACGACGCCATCGCGATCCGGCCGAGGTCCTGCTTGAGGCCGTTGCTGAACGAGCCGGTGATGGTGCCGTCCGAACCGAGCGAGAAGGACTCGAGGATGCCGGCGGCGTAGCCGTCCTGCTTGCCGGCCGCGACGGTGTCGACGCCCGCCTGGCCCTTCAGCCCGGTCAGGTCGACCGTGACGCCACCCAGCGTGAAGGTCGGGTTCGCCATCGTCAGGCTGCCGGTCGCGTCGAACGTCACCGCCGTGCTGCCGGTCGCCGGGTAGGTGGCGGTGCCGTCGGTGGCGGTCATCGACCAGCCGGTCGCCGACTTGGTGAACTCGAGCGCGATCTCCCGCTCGGTGCCGAGCGCGTCGTACGCCTTGACGGTGACGGTCTTGATCGTCCCGTCCGCCGCGTCCGACTGCAGGTTGCCGGCGAACGGCGCGGTGGTGGTGGCCTTCGCCGGCATGACGGTGCCGACGGCGACCTTGATGTCACCGACCGGCCGGCTGGTGTCGATCACGCCGTCGGCCGCGGCCCAGCCCTGGACGATCGCGCCGTCCCCCGGCAGCACCATCTGGCCGGTGGAGTCGAAGTCGAACGACCCGGCGCGCGTGTAGTACGACTGCGTGCCCTGGCGGACGACGAAGAACCCGTCGCCCGAGATCATCATGTCGGTGCTCCGGCCGGTGAGCTGCGAGGCGCCCTGCGTGAAGTTCGTCGTGATGCCGGCGACCTGCACGCCGAGCCCGACCTGGGCGGGGTTCTGGCCGCCGACGCCGTCCTGCGCACCGGTCGCCGAGTTGAGCATCTGGCTCAGGGTGTCCTGGAACTGGATCTGCGACGCCTTGAAGCCCGTGGTGTTCACGTTGGCGATGTTGTTGCCGGTCACGTCGAGCATCGTCTGGTGGCTGCGCAGACCGCTGATGCCGGAGAAGAGGGAGCGGAGCATGGTGGATCCCTTCGGGGGTGGACCGCGGTCAGGCGGTGGTCGAGGTGTCGGGGGTGGTGGGCGCGGTGGTGACGCCCGAGACGGAGTCGAGGGGCAGGGCGGTGTCGCCGACCGTGAGCAGCGGCACGGACTTCGCGTAGTCGACGGAGGAGACGACGCCGGTCCGCGTCGTGCCGTCGGCGTCCGTCCAGGTGACCTGCTTGCCCACCAGGTCGGCCGAGGCCATGCGCATCTGGAGGGCGAACTGCTCGCTGGCGGCGCCCTGGATGGCGGACAGCGACTCCATCATGGACAGCTGCGTGGTCTGCGCCATCATGTCGCTGGTGTCCATCGGGCTGCTCGGGTCCTGGTTGGAGAGCTGCGCCACGAGGAGCTTGAGGAAGGTGTCCTTGTCGAGCTCCTTGCTCGCCGTGGACGTGGTCGGGGACGTGCCGGCGGTCGAGCCGGTGATGGTCGAGACGGGGATGTCGAGAGACACAGGGCTCCTCCGGTCAGACGAGCAGGTCGAGCCCGCCGGCGGTGGCCGGCGTGCGGGTGGCGGGCGGGGTGACGGCGGCGACGACGGCGGCCGGCGCCGGGGCGGAGGGGACGCGGCGGGAGCCCTCGCCGAGCCCGCCGCGGGCCTCGCCGCCGGCCGGGCCGGACGCGTCGTCCGCACCGAGGCCGACGTCGGACGACAGCCCGGTCGCCGCGAGGTCGCGGCGCAGGTCGGGCAGCGACTGCCGCAGGGCGTCCCGGGCCGCGTCGGTCGCACCGACCAGCTCCACCCGGACCGACTCCGGCGAGATGTGCGCGACCACCCGGACCGGCCCGAAGTGCTCGGGGTCGACCTGGAGGGTCAGCACGTGCCGCCCGCCACCCGCCGCGCGCAGGGCCGGCAGCTGCTCGGCGATCTTCGCGGTGAGCTGGTCGGACAGCGGGGTCGTGGCGGCCGCGGTGGTCGTCGCCGCACGGTGCTGGACCGTGCCGACCTGCAGCGGGGCGGCCGGGGCGGCGGTCGCGGGTGCGGGTGCGGCGCCGTCCGCGGCGGCGGTCTCCGTGGGCGGCGGGCTCGCG
>DAMBCY010000150.1:0-7014 GCA_032056255.1 Cellulomonas sp.
GGCGCCTGCTGGCGTCGACGGCCGTCGGTGCCGCCGGCCTCCTCGCCCTGACCGCCTGCGGCGGCTCCGGCTTCGACGAGGGCACCGGCGACGACGCCACCGCCTCCGGCGGGGACGGCGGATCGCTCAGCATCCTCATCGGGTCCTCCGGCGACGCCGAGACCGACGCCGTGAAGACCGCCGTCGCCGCCTGGTCCGAGGAGTCCGGTGTCGAGGCGAGCGTGCAGGTCGCCTCCGACCTCACCCAGGAGCTCAGCCAGGGCTTCGCGTCCGGCGACCCCGCCGACGTGTTCTACGTGAGCGCCGACCAGTTCCAGTCGTACGCCTCGAACGGCTCGCTCTACCCGTACGGCGCAGACCTGGAGAACGCCGACGACTTCTACCCGAGCCTCGTCGACCAGTTCAGCTACGACGACCAGCTCGTCTGCGCGCCCAAGGACTTCTCGACGCTCGGCCTCGTCGTCAGCACGGCCGCGTGGGAGGCCGCGGGGCTGACCGACGCCGACGTCCCCACCACCTGGGACCAGCTCACCGACGTCGCCGGGAAGCTCACCACCGACGGGCAGACCGGGCTCGGCTTCTCCGGCGAGTACGCCCGCGTCGGGGTGTTCCTCGCGCAGGCAGGCGGCACGATGGTCGACGCCGACGGCACCACGGCCACCGTCGACTCCCCCGAGAACGTCGAGGGCCTCACCTACGTCCAGAGCCTGCTCGCCTCCGGCAGCGCCGCGTACGCCGCCGACCTCGGCACCGGCTGGGGCGGCGAGGCGTTCGGGACCGGCAAGGCCGCGATGACCATCGAGGGCAACTGGATCACCGGCGCCATGACGAACGACTACCCGGACGTCGACTACCAGGTCGTGCCGCTCCCCGCCGGGCCGGGCGGCGAGGGCACGCTGCAGTTCACCAACTGCTGGGGCGTCGCCGCCGACTCCGCGAACCAGTCCGACGCCGTCGACCTCGTGCAGTTCCTGACGAGCACCGACCAGCAGCTCGCGTTCTCCGAGGCGTTCGGCGTCATGCCGTCCGTGCAGTCCGCCGCCGACGGCTGGAAGGAGCTGTACCCGGAGATGACCGCGTTCATCGACTCGGCCGACTTCGCGCAGAACGTGGTCAACGCCCAGGGTGCGGCCGACGTGATCACCGACTTCAACGCCCAGCTCGAGGGCCTGCGGACCGGCGACCCGGCGGCGATCCTCGCCTCGGTGCAGACCAACCTCCAGGCTGTCCTCGACGAGAACGCGTCCTGACATGACGGCGACGGCGGCGTCGACGGCCGCGGCCCTCCGGCCGGCGCGCCGTCGTCCCCCGCGCGGTCCCGGGTCCGCCCGGGGCCGCGCGGCCGCGTCGGGGTGGCTGTTCCTCGCCCCGATGCTCGTGATCCTGGGCCTGTTCCTGGTCGTGCCCGTGCTCATGGCGCTCTGGGTCAGCCTGTCCGACTGGACCGGTCGGGGCAGCCCGCTGTCCTCCGACGTCGAGTTCGTCGGTCTCGACAACTACCGCAGCCTGCTGCTCGGTGGCGGGCTCGCGACCCAGGACTTCGGCACCGCGCTGCGCAACAACGCGTACTACGTGCTGCTCGTCGTCCCGCTGCAGACGGCGCTCGCGCTGTTCCTCGCGTCGATGGTGAACCGCAAGGCGCTGCGCGGCCGGGGGTTCTTCCGCACCGCGTTCTACTTCCCGTCCGTGACGTCCTCGGTCGCGATCGTCGTGCTGTGGCTGTTCCTGTTCTCCGCGTCCGGCACCGTCAACGCGATCCTCGCGCGGCTGTCGATCACCGGGCCGAACTGGTTCAACGACCCGAACGGCGTGATCCACCTGCTGCTCGGGAACCTCGGCGTCGACACCGCACCGGCGTTCCTGGCCCAGCACGGGTTCCTCGGCATCCCGCTGTGGGAGTGGGCCGCCGGGCCGTCGGTCGCCATGACCGCGCTGATCCTGCTGGCGATCTTCACCACGTCCGGCACGTTCATGCTGCTGTTCCTCGCGGCGCTCCAGGCGATCTCCGCGGAGGTCGAGGAGGCCGCGCTGGTGGACGGCGCGAGCACGTGGCAGCGGTTCTGGCGCGTCACGCTGCCCATGCTCAAGCCCACCGTGTTCACGGTCGTCACGCTCGGGCTGATCGGGACGTGGCAGGTCTTCGACCAGGTGTACGCCGGGACCCAGGGCGGCCCGGCCAAGACCACCGTGACGCCCGCGTACCTGTCCTACAGCGCCGCCTTCCTCAACAACCAGTGGGGCCGTGGCGCGGCGATCGCGTTCGTGCTGTTCGCGATCATCGTGCTGATGACGATCCTGCAGCGCGTCGCCCTGCGGGAACGCGACACCGTCCCCCGCCGCAAGCGCTTCTACCGGGACGGGAGCGCACGATGAGCGCCGCCGGCACCACCGCGGCCGTCGTGACGCCGGCCCCGCCGCGGCCCGCCCGGCGCCCGCGGCGCAGCAACCGGCGCGTCCTGGCGACGTCCTTCACCTACGCGGTGCTCGTGGTCCTGGCGATCCTCTACGTGTACCCGTTCCTCATCCAGCTCGCGACGTCCTTCAAGACCGACGCCGAGGCGGCGGGCAGCGCCGTGTCGCTGATCCCGCAGACCTGGAGCACCGCCGCCTACGAACGGCTCTTCCAGCGGTCCGACTTCCCGCTGTGGTTCCGCAACTCGGTCGTCGTCACCGTCGTCGTCACCCTCGGCCGGGTGTTCATCAACTCGCTCGCCGGGTACGCCCTCGCGCGGCTGCGGTTCCCCGGCCGCGGCCTCGTGTTCGCCGGCCTCGTCGCCGTCATGGCCGTCCCGAACGTCGTGCTGCTGATCCCGAAGTTCCTCGTCATCAAGCAGGTGGGGATCTACAACTCGTTCGCCGGCCTGATCGTCCCGCTGCTGGCGGACGCCGCGGGCATCTTCATCATGAAGAACTTCTTCGAGTCCATCCCGCCCAGCGTCGAGGAGGCGGCCCGCATCGACGGCGCGGGGACGTTCCGGGTGTTCTGGTCGGTCGTGCTCCCGATGGCGCGGCCCGCCGTCGTCACGCTGGTGATCCTGTCGTTCCAGGGGTCGTGGAACGAGCTCGCGCACTTCATCGTCGCCTCGCAGGACCCCGAGCTGGTCACGCTGACCAAGGGCGTCGCCCAGCTCGCGTCCGGCCAGCTCAGCCAGGGCACGCAGTACCCGCTCAAGCTCGCGGCCGCCGCGATCATGACCATCCCCGTCGCCGTGCTGTTCTTCGTGTTCCAGAAGCGGATCATGAACCAGAGCGCGGGAGCGGTGAAGGAGTAGGGCACGCCCCGCCGCCCCCGCCGCCGCGGCGGGGGCGGCGGGTAGACTTCGGCGGAAAGGGGTACCCATCCATGCGCTTCCTGCCCGGGCACCAGCCCTCCTCCGACCTCACCTACGGGGACGTGTTCCTCGTCCCGTCGCGGTCGGAGGTCGCCTCCCGCTTCGACGTCGACCTCGCGGCCGTCGACGGCACCGGGACCACGATCCCCGTCGTCGTCGCGAACATGACCGCCGTGGCCGGCCGCCGGATGGCCGAGACCGTCGCCCGCCGCGGCGGGCTGGCCGTGCTGCCGCAGGACGTCCCGACCGACGTCGTCGCCGACGTGGTGGCCTCCGTCAAGGCGAAGCACACCGTCGTGGAGAGCGCCGTCGTCGTCTCCCCGCAGGACACCGTGCACACCGCGCTGACCCTGATCGGCAAGCGCGCGCACGGCGCGGCCGTCGTCGTCGAGGGCGACCGGCCCGTCGGCGTCGTCACCCCCGCGGACTGCGAGGGCGTCGACCGGTTCACCCAGATCGCCGACGTGATGTCGTCCCAGCCCACCACCGTCGACCTGTCCGTGGTCGAGTCCGGCGGCCCCGCCGGGCTGGAGGCCGCGTTCGAGCGCCTGCACGCGTCGCGCCGCCGGTTCACCCCGGTCGTCCGGGACGGTCGCCTCGTCGGCGTGCTCACCCAGGTCGGCGCGCTGCGCTCCTCGATCTACGCCCCGGCGCTCGACGCGCGGGGCCGGCTCCGGGTCGCCGCGGCCGTCGGCGTGAACGGCGACGTCAAGGCCAAGGCCGCCGCGCTGCTCGAGGCCGACGTCGACGTCCTCGTGGTCGACACCGCCCACGGCCACCAGCGCAAGATGCTCGACGCCCTCGAGGCCGTGCGCTCGCTCGACCCGCGCGTCCCGGTCGTCGCCGGCAACGTCGTCACCGCCGAGGGCACCCGCGACCTGATCGAGGCCGGCGCGGACATCGTCAAGGTCGGCGTCGGCCCCGGCGCCATGTGCACCACGCGCATGATGACGGCCGTCGGCCGCCCGCAGTTCTCCGCCGTGCTGGAGTGCGCCGCCGAGGCGCGCCGGATGGGCAAGCACGTCTGGGCCGACGGTGGCGTGCGGCACCCCCGCGACGTGGCCCTCGCGCTGGCCGCGGGTGCCTCGCAGGTCATGGTCGGATCCTGGTTCGCCGGCACGCACGAGTCCCCCGGGGACCTGCACGCCGACGGCGAGGGCCGCCTGTACAAGGAGAGCTTCGGCATGGCCTCCGCCCGCGCCGTCGCCGCCCGCACCCGCGGCGGGTCCGCGTTCGACCGGGCCCGCAAGGCGCTGTACGAGGAGGGCATCTCGTCCTCGCGCATGTACCTCGACCCGCAGCGCCCCGGCGTCGAGGACCTGCTCGACCGGATCACCGCCGGCGTGCGGTCGTCCTGCACCTACGTGGGGGCGACCTCCCTGGAGGAGTTCGCCGAGCGGGCCGTCGTGGGGATCCAGTCCGCCGCGGGGTACGACGAGGGGCGGCCGCTGCCGGACGGGTGGTGAGCCGCACCGGGTCGCCGGGCAGCGACTAGGGTCTGCCCGTGAGCCCGCAGCGTCCCGTCCTCGTCCTGACGCACGTCGCCCACGAGGGACCGGGCCTGATCACGCGGGCGCTCGACGGCGTCCCGGTCGCCGCGCGCACCGTCGTCGACGACCCCGCGCCCCGGCTGCCCGCCGTGGCCGACCTCGCGGGACTCGTCGTCATGGGCGGCCCGCAGGACGCCGACGACGACACCGGCCACCCCGGCCTCGCCGCGGAGCGCCGGCTGCTCGCCGAGGCCGTCGAGGCCGGGGTGCCGACGCTCGGGGTCTGCCTGGGCATGCAGCTGCTCGCCCTCGCGCTGGGGTCCCGGCTGCACCGCCGGCACGGGACCGAGATCGGGTTCGCCCCGATCGCGGTCGTCGCGACCGACCCCCTGCTCGCCGCGGCCGGGCCCGCACCGACGGTGCTGCACTGGCACTCCGACGCCGTGGACCTGCCGGACGGCGCGACGCTGCTCGCCCGGTCCGACGTCACCCCCGTGCAGGCGTTCCGCGCGGGCAGCGCCGTCGGGGTGCAGTTCCACCTCGAGGTCGAGCCGACCGTCCTCGACCTGTGGCTGACCACCCCGGTCATGACGGCCGACCTCGAGCCGGGCGACGCCGACGCGATCCGGCTCGGCTCGCGGCAGCACCTGAACGCGCTGCGCCCCGCGGCCGAGCTGGGCCTCGCGGCCTTCGCGGACGCGGTCCGGGAGCGCGGGTGACCCGCGCGGCACGGCGCACCGCGGCCGGGTCGTCGCCGGTGACCCGCCGTGCGTGACCCCTCCGCCCCGGGCGCCCTCGCCGACCTGGTGGCCCTGTTCGAGGCCCGTCCCGTCTGGGCGCCCGACCCGGAGCGGGAGCTGGGCCCGTCCCCCCGCCGCTCGGCGGTGCTCGTGCTGTTCGGGCCGCTCGACCCGGTCCCGGCCCGCACGCCCGCCCCCGCGGTGCCCCGCGACCTCGACGTGCTGCTCACCCGCCGCTCCCCCAGCCTGCGGCACCACCCCGGGCAGGTCTCGTTCCCCGGCGGGGGCGTCGACCCGACCGACGCCGGCCCGGAGGCCGCCGCCCTGCGCGAGGCCGTCGAGGAGACCGGGCTGGACCCGGCCGGTGTCCGGGTGCTCGGCACGCTCCCCCTGCTCCCCGTGACGGTCAGCCGCAACCTCGTGACGCCCGTGCTGGCCTGGTGGACCCGCCCGTCGCAGGTCGCCGCGACGGACCCCGCGGAGACCGTCGACGTGTTCCGCGTCCCGGTGGCCGACCTGGTGGACCCGGCCCGCCGCGTCACCGCCGTCGTGCGCCGGGGCGGGCACGAGCACCGCGGCCCGGCGTTCGAGACCGACGACGCGCTGGTCTGGGGCTTCACGGCGTTCGTCCTCGACCGGCTGCTGGACGCGCTCGGCTGGGCGGTGCCGTGGGACGCCGCGCGCACGGTCCCCGCGCCCGTGGGCTGACCGACGGCAGGGACCGACGCCGCGGCGGGTGGACCACGCGCACCGGCCCTCGCGCACGAGGCCGTGCCGGTCCACGGGCTCTCCCCGGGTCCTCGACCCGCGCCGGCCGGCGCAGCGCCCGGAAAAGGGCTGGTCGTCCCCGGTCGTAACGATACGATCAGGGAGGTGCGTCGGCGCGCCGTCGCGAGGGCACCCCGGCGTCCTCGCCCGCCGTGCACGCCCCCCGATCGACTCCCGACTCCCCCGTCCCCGCTCGTCCCCGGAGCTCTGCCGTCATGGCCAAGGTCCTGACCGCCGGCCACCCCTGGCGCGTCATCCTCGTGTTCGCCGTCCCCCTGCTCGTCGGCAACGTCGTCCAGCAGCTCTACCAGTTCGCCGACGCCGTCGTCGTCGGCCGCCACCTCGGCGTCGACTCCCTCGCCGCGGTCGGCGCGACCGGCAGCCTGCTGTTCCTGCTGCTGGGGTTCGCGTGGGGCACGACCTCGGGCTTCGCGATCCCCACCGCGCAGGCGTTCGGCGCGGGCGACGCCGCCGGGGTCCGGCGCTCGGTCGTGGCCGGGACGCTGCTGACCGGTGCCGTGACGCTGCTCCTGACCGTCGCCGCGCCGCTGCTGTCCGGCGCGGCGCTGCGGCTCCTGCGCACGCCGGACGTGCTGCTCCCCGAGGCGACGACGTTCGCGCAGGTGAGCTTCCTCGGCACGGTCGCCCTGATGTTCTTCAACTACCTGTCCGCGATCATCCGGG
>DAMBCY010000150.1:7024-8782 GCA_032056255.1 Cellulomonas sp.
ATCCGGGCGATCGGCGACTCCCGGACGCCGCTGGTGTTCCTCACGCTCGCGTGCGCGCTGAACGTGGCCCTCGTCGTCCTGCTGGTCGGTCCGGCGGGGCTCGGCGTGGGCGGCGCGGCGCTGGCGACCGTGATCGCCCAGGCCGTCTCCGTCGTGCTGTGCCTGGCGTACGTGCGACGACGCGTCCCGGTGCTGCACCTCCGGCGCTCCGACTGGCACGTCTCGCGGGCGGACCTCGTCGAGCACCTGCGTCTCGGCCTGCCCATGGGGTTCCAGGCGTCGATCATCGCGATCGGCGCGCTCGCCGTGCAGGTGCGGCTCAACGCGCTGGGACCCGACGCCGTCGCCGCGTACACCACGGCGTCCCGGGTCGACGGCCTGGCGGTCGCGCTGCTGCAGTCGCTGGGACTCGCCGTGTCGATGTTCGTCGCCCAGAACCTGGGCGGCGCCCGCCCCGACCGCATCCGGCAGGGGGTCGTGCAGGCGACCTGGATGGCCGTCGTCGGCTCCGTGGGCATCGGCGCGCTGCTGCTCGTGTCCGGCGGCACGCTGGTGCGCCTGTTCGTCGGGGACGGCGCCGACCGCGTCGTCGCGCTGGCGACCCAGCTGCTGCACGTGAACGCGGCGCTGTACACGGCGCTCGGCGTCCTGTTCGTGCTGCGCGGCGCCCTGCAGGGCCTCGGGCGCACCGGCGTGCCGACGCTGACCGGCGTCATCGAGCTCGTGATGCGGGTCGGCGCGGCGATCGTGCTCGGCGGGGCGTTCGGCTTCATCGGCGTCGTCTGGGGCAACCCCCTGGCGTGGGCCGGCGCGGTCGTGCTGCTGGTGCCGTCGTACCTCCGGGCGCACCGCCGGCTGGCCCGCGAGCCGATCGCCCCGCTCGCGCAGGTCGAGGCCACGCCGGTCCCGATCCCCGTCGAGGGGCCGACGGACGGGTCGATGGTGGTCGACGCCGTCGTGCCGCAGCCGCGCACGGAACCGGGCTCCCGGCCGGCCACCGACGCGCCGGAGGGCGCCCCGCACCCGTGCGACGCCACGCGGGCCCCCTAGGCTGCGGCGGGTGCAGGAGTTCCTCGCGGGTGCCCGGCTGCTCGGCCGGGGCTGGGGCTGGTGGCGGCGCAGCCCGGGCACGATGGCGCTCGGGCTGCTGCCCGCGGCCGTCGTCGGGCTGCTCATGGTCGTCGCCGTGGGCACGCTCGTCCTCAACCTCGGCCCGGTCGCCGAGTGGCTCACCCCGTTCGCCGACGGGTGGACGCCCGGCTGGGAGCGCGCCGCGGAGCTCGCGGCGCAGGCCGTCGTGCTCGGCGCGGCGCTCGTGCTGGCGGTGGTGACGTTCACGGCGCTGACGCTGGCGGTCGGCGAGCCCTGCTACGACCGCATCTGGCGCGCGGTCGAGCGCGGCACGACCGGGAGCGTGCCGGACGGCTCGACCGGGGTCTGGCGGGGCGCCGTCGACGGGTTCGCGCTGCTCACCCGCGGTCTCGTGGCGGCGGTGGTCGCCGGGCTGCTCGGCCTGCTGCCCCTCGTCGGCACGGTGCTCGGCTGGGTCGCCGGCGTCCTGCTGACCGGCTGGGTGCTCGCGCACGAGCTGTGCTCCCGGGCCCTCGTCGCCCGCGGCGTGCCCCGGCGGGAGCGCAACGCCCTGCTGCGCGCGCACCGCGGGCGGGCGCTGGGCTTCGGGGTCGCGACGCAGCTGTGCTTCCTCGTGCCGGGCGGGGCGGTGGCGACGATGCCCGCCGCCGTCGCCGGGTCGACGCT
>DAMBCY010000151.1:0-8779 GCA_032056255.1 Cellulomonas sp.
GCCTCCTTCTTCGCCTGGGCGGTGCCGGACGAACCGGAGACGATGGCGCCGGCGTGGCCCATCGTCTTGCCCTCGGGGGCGGTGAAGCCGGCGACGTAGCCGACGACCGGCTTGGTCACGTGCTCGGTGATGTACGCGGCGGCCCGCTCCTCGGCGTCGCCGCCGATCTCGCCGATCATCACGATCAGGTCGGTGTCCGGGTCGGCCTCGAACGCCGCGAGCGCGTCGATGTGCGTCGTGCCGATGACCGGGTCGCCGCCGATGCCGACGGCCGTCGAGAACCCGAGGTCCCGCAGCTCGTACATCATCTGGTAGGTCAGCGTGCCGGACTTCGACACCAGGCCGATGCGGCCGGGGCCGGTGATGTCCGCCGGGATGATGCCGACGTTCGACTTCCCGGGGCTGATCAGGCCGGGGCAGTTCGGGCCGAGCAGCCGCACGCCGCGCTCGGCCGCGTACGCGAAGAACTCGGCGGTGTCCGCGACGGGCACGCCCTCGGTGATGATGACGACCAGCGGGACGCCCGCGTCCACGGCCTCGATCACCGCGGCCCTGGTGAACGCCGGCGGCACGAAGATCACCGACACGTCGGCGCGGGTGGCCTCGACGGCCTCCTGCACCGTCCCGAACACCGGGATCGCCACGGTCAGGCCGGAGCCGTCGCCGCGGGGGTACTCCACGCTGGTGCCGGCCTTGCGGGGGTTGACGCCGCCCACGATGGTGGTGCCGGCGGCCAGCATGCGGGTGGTGTGCTTGCTGCCTTCGGAGCCGGTCATGCCCTGCACGATGACCTTGGACTCCGCGGTCAGGAAGATCGCCATTGCGTTGTCTCTCGTCTCTTGCGTCGCTGCGGAGGTGGTCAGGCCGTGGCGGCCAGGCGGGCGGCCTCGGCGGCGCCCCCGTCCATGGTCTCGGCGAGCGTGACGAGGGGGTGCGCGGCGTCCCGGAGGATGCGCCGGCCCGCGACCACGTTGTTGCCGTCGAGGCGCACGACGAGCGGCTTCGTGGCGTGCTCGCCGAGGATGCCGAGCGCCGCGACGATGCCGTTCGCGACCGCGTCGCACGCGGTGATGCCGCCGAACACGTTGACGAACACCGACTTCACCTGCGGGTCGGACAGGATGATGTCCAGCCCCGCGGCCATCACCTCGGCCGAGGCACCGCCGCCGATGTCGAGGAAGTTGGCCGGCTTCACGCCGCCGTGCTGCTGCCCCGCGTACGCGACGACGTCCAGCGTGCTCATGACCAGGCCCGCGCCGTTGCCGATCACGCCGACCTCGCCGTCGAGCTTGACGTAGTTGAGGTCCTTCTCCTTCGCGCGCGCCTCCAGGGGGTCCGCCGCGGCGGCGTCCTCGAGGGCGGCGTGGTCCGGGTGCCGGAAGTCCGCGTTGGCGTCCAGGGTGACCTTGCCGTCGAGCGCGACGACCCGGCCGTCCTCGGTCAGCACGAGCGGGTTCACCTCGACGAGCGTGGCGTCCTCCTCGCGGTAGACCTCCCAGAGCTTCGTCAGCACCGCGGCGACCTCCGGGGCGACCGCGGCGTCGAACCCGGCGGCGGCGACGATCTCGTCGGCCTTCGCGGCGTCGATCCCGACCCGCGGGTCGACGGGGACCTTGGCCAGCGCCTCGGGACGCTCCACGGCGAGCTGCTCGATCTCCATGCCGCCCTCGACGCTGGCCATCGCCAGGTACCGGCGCTCGGCGCGGTCGAGCAGCAGGGAGAAGTAGTACTCCGTCGCGATGCGGGCGCCGGCGGCGACCATCACGCGGTGCACCGTGTGCCCCTTGATGTCCATGCCGAGGATCTCCGCGGCGCGCTCCTCGGCCTCCTGGGCCGACCGCGCGAGCTTCACCCCGCCGGCCTTGCCGCGTCCCCCGGTCTTCACCTGCGCCTTGACGACGACCACGCCCGTGGCGCCCTCGGCGCCCAGCAGCGTCTCGGCCGCCGCCCGCGCCTCCGCGGGCGTCGTGGCGACGATCCCCCCGAGGACGGGCACCCCGTGCCGCTCGAACATGTCGCGTGCCTGGTACTCGAACAGGTCCACCTGCTCCGGTCCTTCCCTCGCCCAGCGGCTGCTCTGCCGCGCTCGATGGTAGCCCGGGGTCCCCGGATCTATCTCTACGTCGAGATATGTGACGCGCGTCTCGCCCCGGCCGTCAACCCGTCTTGACAGATGGTGTCGTGTCAACGACAGTTGACGGCATGGTCCCGTCCGAGCAGCCCCTCCCGCCCGACGTCCTCGCCGACGCCACCGCCGGCGCCCCCGAGACCGGCCTGCGCGCCGTGCGCTCCCTGCGCGTGCTCGCCGACCGCCTCGAGACCCTGCAGGTCGGCCGGGCCCGCGAGCTCGGCTGGTCCTGGCAGGACATCGCCGACGTGCTCGGCGTCAGCCGCCAGGCCGTCCACCAGAAGCACCACCGCCGCACCCCCTGAGGAGAGACCCATGTTCGAGCGGTTCACCGCCGGTGCCCGGCAGACCGTCGTCGAGGCCCAGCAGGTCGCCCGCGACCTCGGCGACCCCCGCATCTCCCCCGCCCACCTCGTCGTCGCGCTCGCGTCCACCCCCGACCCCGCCGCGGAGGCGCTCGCCGCCCACGGCGCGGACCGCGCGGCGCTGCTCGACCGGTTCGACACCGACGCCCTCGACGCCGGCGCGCTGGCCGCGCTCGGCATCGACCTGGACGCCGTCCGCCGGCGGGCCGACACCGCCTTCGGCGCCGGTGCCCTCGACCGCGCGCACCGCCCGGCGGGCCGTCCGGCGACCGGGCACCTGCCGTTCAGCCGGGAGGCGAAGAAGACCCTGGAGGTCGCGCTGCGCGAGGCGGTCCGGCTCGGGCACCGGCGGATCGAGGCCGGGCACGTGCTGCTCGCGGTCGTGCGGCTCACCGACACCGACGGGCACGCGCTGCTGGTGCGCTGCGGGGTCGACCCCGCGGCGCTCGCCGCGGACGTCACCGCGCGGCTGGCGGCCGGCGCCGCGGCCTGAGCACGTCCCCGGGCCGGGCCGTCGCCCGCGGGAAGCCCTCCGAGGGGCTGGACGACGACGAGGCCCGGGCGGTGGACGGTGCGGAGCTCCCCGAAGCCGGACGCGACGCGCGCCCGGTGACGGGGACCACGGGATCTCGCGGCACCCGGGCCCGGCCCCTCCCGGTCAGAGCTTGGTGACCGGCGAGTACCGCAGCAGCAGCCGCTTGGTGCCCTCCGAGCCGAAGTCCACCTTCGCGACCGCGTTCGGCCCACCGCCCTCGACGGCCACGACCGTGCCGAGCCCGTAGGCGTCGTGGGTCACCCGGTCGCCGACCGTGAGCGTCGGGATCGCCGCGTCGGGCCGCGGGGTGGCGGACCCGAACGTCGCGCCGCCCGACCCGGGGGCCTTGCGGGGCGGCGCGTCGTCGCGGCGGGTCGTGCTCGCGTCGCGCCGCCAGCCCCCGCCGCCGGAGCCGCCCGCGCCACCGGTCGAGTAGCCCGACCGCCCGCCCAGGAACCCACCGGGCCCGCGCAGCCGGTCGTTGCTGGACTCGCGCCGGCGCCAGTCGATCAGCTCGTCGGGCAGGTCGTCGAGGAACCGGCTGGGCGGGAACTCGTTCGGCACGCCCCACGCGGTTCGGACCGCCGCGCGCGAGATGTACAGCCGCTGCCGGGCGCGGGTCAGGCCCACGTACGCGAGCCGGCGCTCCTCCGCGAGCTGGTCGGTGTCGGCCAGCGACCGCATGTGCGGGAACGTGCCGTCCTCCATGCCGGTGAGGAACACCACCGGGAACTCCAGGCCCTTGGCGGTGTGCAGGGTCATGAGCGTGACGACGCCCTGGTCGGGCTTCGCGTCGCCGTCGTCCCCGCCGTCGTCGGACGGGATCTGGTCGGAGTCCGCCACCAGGGACACGCGCTCCAGGAAGTCCGCGAGGTCGCCCTCCGGCTCGGACTGCTCGAACTCGCTCGCCACGGCGTGCAGCTCGGCGAGGTTCTCCACGCGGGTCTGGTCCTGCGGGTCCTCGCTGGCGCGGAGCTCGGCCAGGTAGCCGCTGCGGTCCAGCACGCTGCCGAGGACCTCCGACGGTCCGGCGCCGGTGTCGGCCAGGGCGCGGACGTCGGCCATCATCGACGCGAACGCCCGCAACCCGCTCAGCGCGCGGGTGCCGAGGCCGGGGACCTCGTCGAGCCGCTCCAGCGCCGTGCCGAACGAGATCCGCTCCCGCTCGGCGAAGCCCGCCACCATCGCCTCGGACCGGTCGCCCAGCCCGCGCTTCGGGACGTTGAGGATCCGGCGCAGGTTGACGTCGTCGTCGGGGTTCGCGACGGCGCGCAGGTACGCGACGGCGTCCTTGATCTCCCTGCGCTCGTAGAACCGGGTGCCGCCGACGACCTTGTACGGCAGGCCGACCCGGATGAGCACCTCCTCCAGGGCACGGGACTGGGCGTTCGCGCGGTAGAAGACCGCGACGTCGCCGGGCCGCACCTGGTCGGAGTCGCCGAGGCGGTCGATCTCCTCCGCGACGAACCGCGCCTCCTCGTGCTCGGAGTCCGCGACGTACGCGACGATCTTCGGCCCGGAGCCCGAGTCGGTCCACAGCCGCTTGGGCTTGCGACCGGGGTTCTTGCTGATGACGGCGTTCGCGGCCGACAGGATCGTCTGCGTCGAGCGGTAGTTCTGCTCCAGCAGGATCGTGGTCGCGTCGGGGTAGTCGGCCTCGAACTCCATGATGTTGCGGATGCTCGCGCCGCGGAACGCGTAGATCGACTGGTCGGCGTCGCCGACGACGGTCAGCTCGCCGCGCGGCAGGTCGTCGCCGACCGTCCCGGCCCCCGCGAGCTCGCGGACCAGCACGTACTGCGCGTGGTTGGTGTCCTGGTACTCGTCGACCAGGACGTGCCGGAACCGGCGACGGTAGTGCTCCGCCACGGCCGGGAACGCCTGCAGCAGTTTCACCGTCGTCATGATGAGGTCGTCGAAGTCGAGGGCGTTCGCCTGCCGGAGCCGCTGCTGGTACCGGGTGTAGACCTGCGCGAGCACCTGGTCGACGTCGTTGCCCGACGACCCGCCGTTCGTGGACGCGAACGTGTCCGGGTCGACCAGCTCGTCCTTGAGGTTCGAGATCTTCGACGACAGGACCTTCGGCGGGTACCGCTTCGGGTCCAGGTCGAGCTCGCGCGCCACCAGCGTGAGCAGCCGCTGCGAGTCGGCCGCGTCGTAGATCGAGAACGACGAGCGCAGCCCGAGCGTCGTCGCCTCCCGCCGCAGGATGCGCACGCACGCGGAGTGGAACGTCGAGACCCACATCGCCCGGGCGGACGGCCCGACCAGGGCGGCGACCCGCTCGCGCATCTCGGCGGCGGCCTTGTTGGTGAAGGTGATCGCGAGGATCTCGCCCGCGCGGGCCTGCCGCGTGGCGAGCAGGTGCGCGATCCGGTGGGTCAGCACGCGCGTCTTGCCGGACCCGGCGCCCGCGACGATCAGCAGCGGGCCGCCGTGGTGCAGGACCGCGGCACGCTGCTCCGGGTTCAGGCCGTCGAGCAGCGCGGCCGCGTCGGCGGACGGCGCCGGCCGGCGGCCGTGCTCCCGGTCCGCGGGCACGTCGTCGGACGCGTCCGCGCGCGGCGGGACGCCCGTCGGCAGGCGACCGAGGTCGGGCGACGCGAGGCCGGGCAGGTCGAGGCCGGGCAGCTGGGGGTGCGGGAGGTTCTCGAAGAGCGACGTCATGGCGGGACCCAGCCTAGGCGCCAGCACCGACACCGCCGTGCGCAGGTCGGCGGCCGGGGCGAGCGGCTCAGCGCCAGAGCACCGCCACGAGGACGTTCAGCAGGGTCAGCCCGGCCGTCGCACCCACGAGGCCGCGGGTCACCCGCTCCGGCCGGCGGGTGCCGGTCCGGATCAGCCCGGCGACCACCAGCGTGACGACGAGCTTGACGACCATCTTCGCCGGCTCCGGCCGGGTCAGGTCGCCGACCTCCGCGAACGCCAGCGCCGCCAGCACGACCCCGGTCACGAGGGCGGTCAGGGCGCCGTGCCACGCGCCCCTCGGCAGAGCCGGCTGCCGGAGCGTCACCAGGCAGCCGCCCAGCACGATCGCCCAGCCCACCAGGTGCAGCACGACCAGCAGGCCGATCACGACGTCCATCACGCAGCTCCTTCGTCCGGGTGCGAGCCGGGTCGAACAGGGGGTCGCCCAGGAGCATGGCACGCGCGGTGTCGGTCGCGGGACGCGTCCGCCCTCAGAGCAGCCGGCGCGCCGCCGCCCACCGGGTGAGCTCGTGCCGGGAGGACAGCTGCAGCTTGCGCAGCACCGCGGACACGTGGGTCTCGACCGTCTTGATCGAGATGAACAGCTCGCCCGCGACCTCGCGGTAGGAGTACCCGCGGGCGATGAGCCGCATGACCTCGCGCTCGCGGGCGGACAGCCGGTCGAGCTCGTCGTCCCCGGTGGCGATGTCGCCGGCGGCGGTGCCGAACGCGTCCAGGACGAATCCCGCCAGCCGGGGCGAGAACACCGCGTCGCCGCCCGCGACGCGCAGCACGGCGTCGCACAGGTCGGGGCCGGAGATCGCCTTGGTCACGTAGCCGCGCGCGCCGGCGCGGATGACCGCGACGACGTCCTCGGCCGCGTCGGACACGGACAGCGCGAGGAACCGGGTCTCCCCCAGCAGGTCGGTGCACGTGCGGATCACCTCGGCCCCGCCGCCGCCGTCGCCCCCGGGCAGGTGCACGTCGAGCAGCACGACGGGCGGGCGGGTGGCGCGCACGACCTGGACGGCCTCGTCCACGGTCGCGGCCTCCCCGACGACCTGGACGCGTCCGTCGAGCGAGGCCCTGACCCCCGCCCGGAACATCAGGTGGTCGTCGACCAGCACCACGTCGACCGGGGCGTCGTTCATCCCTGCACCGTCCTCTCGTCCTGCGTCGTCGCGGGGCCGTGCGCCGCCGCCCCGTTCGTGCCGTTCGTGCCGTTCGGGGCGCCGGTGGCGGCCCGCAGCAGCGGCACCCGCAGCCGCACCTCCGTGCCGCCGCCGTCCTTGCCCACCACCGCTGCCCGCCCGCCCCGCCGCCGGACCCGGCCGAGGATGGACTCGCGGACGCCGAACCGGTCGGACGGGACCGCGTCCGGGTCGAAGCCGTCGCCGCGGTCGCGCACGAACACCTCGACCTCCTCCGGGCCGGCCTCGAGGTAGAGGGACACCGGGGGCCGGCCGTGCCGGACGGCGTTCAGCAGCGCCTCGCGGGTGGCCTGGAGCAGCGCGTCCGTGTTCGCGTCCGGCTCGGTGTCCCCGACCACGACGGTCTCGATGGTCACCGCCTCGCCCTCCGGCCCGGTGCGGGTGTCCTCGATCTCCGCGACGATCGCCGCGAGCACGGCGGCCACCGACGTGCCGGGCTCGGGCCGGTCGTCGTACAGCCACGCGCGCAGCTCCCGCTCCTGCGCGCGGGCCATGCGGGCGACCTCGGTCGGGTCGTCGGCACGGGCGCGGATCAGCGCGAGCGTCTGGAGCACGGAGTCGTGCAGGTGCGCGGCGATGTCGGCCCGCTCGGACTCGCGCTCCCGGGCCGCCCGGGCGTCGCCGAGCTCGCGCACCAGCCGCAGCCACCAGGGGGCGAGCACCAGCGCGACGCCGCCGAGCACGGCCACCGCCGCGATGGTGGACTGCACGAGGGCCCCGGGCGGGGCCTCCTGGCCGACGAGCAGCAGCACGCCGACGCCCGCGATCACCAGCCCGCCGGCGAGCCGCAGGACGCTGACCTGGCGCCGCGCGCCCGCCCGGCGCTCCTGCTGCATCGCGTCCAGCTGGCTCCAGGCGAGCGCCGCGCCGGCGACCAGGAGCAGCACGGGCACGACCCAGGTGTTCCCGATCGAGGCCCCGGTCCGGGTGAGCAGGAGCGCCACCGCGCCGGCCAGCAGGGCCAGGCCGACGGCGATCTCCGTCCAGGGCAGGCGGCGCAGCCGCTCCACCGCCGGCGCGGCGCCCTCCCCCTGCGGGCGGGACAGCCGGGAGAGCGCGGCGGGGCGCTCGGCGCCGGCGACGGCGGCCGGGTCGCCGACCGGGATCGTCACCCACCAGAAGACGTACAGCGCCGCACCGACGCCCCCGACGGGCGTGAGCAGCACGAGCAGCAGCCGGACCAGGCGGACCGAGACGCCGAGGTGCAGCGCGAGCCCGGCCGCGACGCCGCCGAGCACGCGGCCGTGCTCCGGGCGGCGCAGCGGCAGGCGGGGCGGGGAGTCCATGACCTGATCGTCACACGTCCGGGCACCCCCGGACCCCCTGCGGACCCGAGGATCAGGGACCCCCGGCCGGGATTCAGGGGTGGGTCAGGGGGGTACCCGATGCCGCCGTGGGGTGGTCGGCGCGCAGGATCGAGGCATGACGAACGACAGCCCCGACCGCGGACCCGGGCCCTGGCCGGCCCCCGGGGGACCGACCACGCCGCCCGGCCACGGCACCTCCGGGTTCTTCCAGGCGATCCGCCGTGCGGGCGTGCACCGCTCGCAGGAGCGCTGGGTCGGCGGCGTCGCCGGGGGCCTCGCCGCCCGGTTCGGCATCGACCCGCTGCTCGCCCGCGGCCTCGTCGGCGTGAGCATGCTGCTCGGGGTCGGCTTCGTGCTCTACGGCCTGGCCTGGGCGCTGCTGCCCGAGCAGGCCGACGGACGCATCCACGCGGAGGAGATGGTCCGCGGGAACTTCGACATCGCCCTGCTCGGCGCCGCCGCGATGGTGGTCGTCGGGTTCACCAGCGACGACTGGTGGTTCGGCTGGGGGCCGTTCGGCTCCGGCTGGCTGTCCGGCCTGGCCT
>DAMBCY010000152.1:0-8693 GCA_032056255.1 Cellulomonas sp.
GGGCCTCGTCGAGGGCGTCGCAGATCGCCGACGGGTCGTTGGCCGAGACGATGAGGGCGCTCGTGCCCTGCTGCGCGGCCGTGTTGATGAACGGCACCTGGGCGTCCGGGGTCGCCGCGTCCGGGCCGACCTCCGAGAACGTGCCCCCGAACGCCTCGGTCGCCGCCTTCGCGCCCTTGGTGCTCGTGTCGAAGTACGGGTTGCCCAGGTTCTTGGGGAGCATGACGACCGAGACGTCGCCTCCGTCGCCGCCGGTGCTCCCCGAGGTGGAGCCGTCGCCGCCGTCGTCCGAGGAGCACCCGGCGAGCGTGAGGGCGGCGGCCAGCGCCAGGGCCGCGAGCGCGGCGGGCCGTGTGGTCGTGAACTTCATCGTTCTCTTCCCTTCTGGCAGGTGCTGTCAGACCCGCGCCGGGTCCGACCCGGTGCGGGACGTGGGTGCAGCGCGGGTGCTGCGTGCCCGGCGGCGCAGGTCGGCGAGCCGGCCCAGGACGCTCGGGGAGATCACCGACAGCACGAGGAGCGCGCCGATGATGATGTTGATGACGTTGACGGTCACGCTCTCCAGCCGCAGGGCGCTGGAGACGACGCCGATCAGCAGCACGCCGGCGAGCACGCCGTGCAGCGCGCCCCGGCCGCCGAAGATCGACACCCCGCCGAGCAGGACGGCCGCGATCACCTGGAGCTCGAGGCCGGTCGCGTTGTCCCCGCGGGAGCTGCCGTACCGCAGCGTGAAGAAGATCCCCGCGAACGCCGAGACCACGCCGGTGAGCACGAACAGCACGAGCTTGGTGCGGGCGACCCCGACGCCGGAGAACCGCGCGGCGTCCGGGCTCAGCCCGATGTCGTAGACCCCGCGGCCGAACGGCGTCGCGTGCAGCAGCACCGCGAACACCACCGCGAGCAGCACCACCGGGACGACCACGGTCGGCAGCTGGCTGCCGCCGATCCGGGCGGTGGCGAGGCCGGTCCAGCGGTCCGGGAAGTCGGTGACCGCCGTGGTCCCGAGCAGCCCGACCGCGACGCCGCGGTACAGCGCGAGCGTGCCGATGGTCACCGCCAGCGACGGCAGGCCGACGTACGCGACCAGGAACCCGTTCAGCAGCCCGCACACCACCCCGACCAGCAGCGCCACCAGCCCCGCGGCCGGCACCGACCACCCGGCCTGCACCAGCACGCCGACCACGACGCTGCTCAGCCCGACCACGCTCGCCACCGACAGGTCGATCTCCCCGGTGACGACCACCAGCGTCATCGGCAGCGCGATCAGCAGGATCGGCGCGGTGTCGAGCAGCAGGTACGGCAGGGTCAGCGGGCTCGCGAAGCTGTCGACCCGCACCAGCGCGTACGCGACCACCAGCGCGAGCAGCGCGACGACGGCCATCTCCCGGGTCAGCAGGACGCGCTGCCACAGCGGCCGCGCGTGCGCCGGGTAGGTGCGGGCCATCAGGCCTCCCTCGCTTCGACGAGCCGGCGGGCGGTGCGGGCCGCGAGCAGGCGGTCCAGGACGATCGCGCCGATGATCAGCACGCCGACGACGGCCTGCTGCCAGAAGTCGGGGATGCCGAGGATCGGCAGCGCCCGGTTGATCGTGACCAGCAGGACCGCACCGAGCGCCGCGCCCCAGACCGTGCCGCTGCCGCCGAAGATCGCCACGCCGCCGATCACGCACGCGGCGACCGCCTGCAGCTCCATGCCCAGCCCCGCGCCGGAGCTGATGGTCCCGTAGCGGGCCGCGAACAGGACGCCCGCCATCCCCGCGAGCGCGCCGGACAGGACGAACGCGCCGACCACCCGCCGCCGGACCGGCAGGCCGTAGAGCACCGCGGCGTCCGGGTCCGACCCGATCGCGTACAGCTCGCGACCGCCGCGGGCGGTGTGCAGGTGGTAGCCGACGACCGCGAGGACGGCCAGGGCGACGATCGTGAGGACCGGGACCGGACCGAGCATCCGCGTGCCCAGCGCCAGGAACGAGGCCGGCAGGTCCGAGGCGTTCACCCGGCTGCTGCCCGCCCAGGTCAGGACGGCCCCGCGGTAGATGTACAGCGTGCCGAGCGTGATGACGAGCGCCGGCACCCGGCCGAAGCCGACCAGCACCCCGTTGACCAGACCGAGCGCCGCCCCGGCACCCACCGCCGCCGCCATCACGACGACCACCGGCAGGTCCGGCGCCGCGATGAACAGCCGCCCGCTGAGGTAGGCGGTCAGCGCGAGCACCGAGCCCACGGACAGGTCGACGTTCCGCGTGATGATCACCACCGCCTGCCCGACGGCCAGCACGATGAGGATCGACGGCGTCAGCAGCAGGTCCCGGCGGCTGTTCGCGCTGGACAGGAAGCTGTCGTTGGCGACCGTCGCGGCGGCGATGACGGCGAGCAGCACGAGCGCGATGGCGAGCTCGCGGGAGCGCAGCACGGTGCGCACCGCCCGGCGGGTCGGGGAGAGCCGGCTCGGCTCGACGAGCTGCTCGGTCACGGCTGGTGCTCCAGGGTCGCGGTGGCGGCGTGCATGACCGCCTCGGCGGTCGCGTCGGCGCGGGGCAGGTCCGCGGTGATCCGGCCCTCGGCGACCACCAGCACCCGGTCCGCCATGCCGAGGACCTCCGGCAGCTCGGAGGAGATCATGAGGACCGCCATGCCCTGCCCCGCGAGCTCGGACAGCAGCCGGTGCACCTCGGCCTTCGTGCCGACGTCGATGCCGCGGGTGGGCTCGTCGACGATCAGCAGCGTCGGCTCGGTGGCGAGCCACTTGGCGAGGACGACCTTCTGCTGGTTGCCGCCGCTCATCGTCGCGCCGGTCATGTCCAGGGCGCTGGTCTTGACCTCCAGCCGGGACGCCCACGGCTCGGCGGCGCGGCTCTCCCGGCGTGCGCTCAGCAGCCCGGCACGCGCGATCCGGTCCCGGACCACCGCGGTGACGTTCCGGGCGACGGTCGACGCGGGGACCAGTCCCTGCTGCCGCCGGTCCTCGGGGACGAGCGCCATCCCGGCCGCGACGGCGGCGTGCGGGCTGTGCGGCGGGACCGCGCGACCGTGCAGCCGGACCGAGCCCGCCTCGTAGGCGTCGACCCCGAACACCGCACGGGCGATCTCGCTGCGACCGGCGCCCACCAGGCCGGCCAGCGCCACGATCTCCCCGGACCGCACCGTGAAGGACACGTCCCGGAACACCCCCGCCCGGCCCAGCCCCTCGACCTCGAGCACGACGTCGCCGACCGGCGCGGACGTCTTCGGGTACAGGTCGTCGACCGTGCGCCCGACCATCTGGGTGACGATCTCGCCGACGGACGTGTCCGCGACCGCGGCCGTGGACACGTAGGCGCCGTCCCGCATCACGGTCACCGTGTCGCACAGGTCGAACACCTCGTCGAACCGGTGCGAGATGAACACCACCGCCGCGCCGTCGTCCCGCAGGCTCCGCGCCACCTGGAACAGCCGCCGCACCTCCACCCCGGACAGGGCGGCGGTCGGCTCGTCCATCACCAGCAGCGACGCGTCGAGCGACAGGGCCTTGGCGATCTCGATGATCTGCTGGTCGGCGATCGACAGCCCCTCCGCCGGCCGCAGCGGGTCCAGGTGCACCCCGAGGCGGGCGAACAGCCGGGCCGACTCCGCGTGCATCGCCGCGCGGTCGATCCTCCGTCCGGGCCGCAGCGGCTGGCGCCCCATGAAGATGTTCTCCATGACGCTGAGGTCCGGGAACAGGGTCGGCTCCTGGTAGATCACCGCCACCCCGGCGGCCTTGGCCTCGGCGGTCGACGTGAAGTCGACGTCCTCGCCCCGCAGCCGCAGCGTGCCGGCGTCCCGCCGGTACAGCCCGGACAGGATCTTGACCATCGTGGACTTGCCGGCGCCGTTCTCCCCGACCAGCGCGTGGATCGACCCGGCGTCGACCCGCAGCGTGCCGGCGCGCAGCGCGACCACCGGGCCGAACGTCTTGCGGACGTCCGCCATGTCGAGCACGGGCGCAGTGCCCATGAACCGTCTCCCTTGCGACGTCGTTGTCGTGAGCGGGTTCTAAATCGATTCAACCGACCTGTCTAGGACCTTAGGCCCTGCGCGGCGACGGGGTCAACGGTCGGCTTGAATCGTGACAACCCCGTGATCCGCCGCTCTGCCCGGGCTCCCCCCACGACGGTGCGGGCGCGCGGGTACGGGCGGGCGGGCGCAGGTGTGCGGGCGCGGGGGCGCGGTCAGACGCGCGCGCGGCTCGACGCGCGCACGACCAGCTCCGGTTGGAACACCGTCTGCCGCGCCGGCTGCCCGCCGGCCTGCCGCAGCAGCAGCTCCGCGGCCTCGTACCCGACGTCGTGGGTCGGCTGCCGCACCGACGTCAGCGGGAGGGCGAGCTCGGCGGCCACGTCGATGTCGTCGTACCCGACGATCGCGGTCGCCTCGAGCAGCGCCGTGCCGCCGCGCCGCCGCAGGCACCGCTGCACGCCGATCGCCGCCAGGTCGTTCACGCAGAACACCGCCGCGGGCGCCCGGCCGTCGTGCGCGTCGACCCACTCGCCCAGCGCCCGGTCGCCGCCGGCGGCGTCGAGCGTGCCGAGCAGCACCTCCTCGACGACCTGCTCCGGGTCGAGCCCCGCGGCGTGGACGGCACGGTCGACGCCACGCCGACGGGCCTCGCACTGGCGGATCGAGTGCGGCCCGTTGAGGAACACGATCCGGTCGAAGCCCTGGGACAGCAGGTGGGCCGCCGCGAGCTCGCCGCCGCGCTCGTCGTCCACGGACACCGACGACATGCCCGCGCCGGCCGCGCCGCCCGCCGTGGCGTCGAGCAGCACGACCGCGACGCCACGACGCTGCATCTCCTCCAGGTGCGCCAGGGAGCGGCCGGTCGGCACCACCAGCACGCCGAGCACGCCGTGCTCCTCGAACAGCCGCAGGTACTTGTCCTCACGGGCGGGGTCGTCGTCGGAGCTGGCGAGCATGAGGGTGTGGTCGTCGAGCGCGAGCCGGTCCTCGATGCCGCGGGCCACCTCGGTGAAGAACGGGTTGCGGATGTCGAGCAGCAGCGCACCGACGGTCGTGATGGAGCCCTGCCGGAGTTGGCGCGCCGAGGCGTTGCGGACGTACGACAGGTCGCGGATCGCGGCGAGCACCCGCTCCCGGGTGTCCGCGGTGACCACGTCGGGCCGGTTGAGCACGTTCGAGACCGTGCCGACCGAGACGCCGGCGGCCCGGGCGACGTCGACCACGGAGGCCCGGCGCGGTGGGGTGTTCACGCGTCGCATCCTCCCAGACCGCCGGACCCCCGCGGCTCAGGGCAGCCGCACGTGCTGCGGACCCAGCTCGTCCACGCCGCGGACCCCGAGCAGCGCCATGGTCCGCCGCACCTCGCGGGTGAGGATCTCCGCGGCGCGGTCCACGCCCCGCTCCCCGCCGGCCATCAGCCCGTACAGGTAGGCCCGGCCGACCATCGTGGCGTCCGCGCCGAGCGCCAGGGCGGCCACGACGTCGGCGCCCGACAGGATGCCGGTGTCCACCCAGACCTCGGTCCGGTCGCCGACCGCCTCCACCACGTCGGGCAGCAGCCGCAGCGGGACGGGCGCCCGGTCGAGCTGCCGGCCGCCGTGGTTGGACAGCACGATCGCGTCGGCTCCCGCGTCGGTGACGCGCCGGGCGTCCTCGACGGTCTGGATGCCCTTGATCACCAGGGGTCCGTCCCACGTGGCGCGCAGCCACTCGAGGTCCGCGATCGTCATGGTCGGGTCGAACAGCGCGTCCAGCAGCTCGGCGACCGTGCCGTCCCAGGTCGACAGCGACGCGAACTCCAGCGGGGCCGTGGTCAGCAGGTTCAGCCACCAGGCGGGGTGGGTGCCCGCGTCGAGGACGGTCTTCACCGACAGCGCCGGGGGGATCGAGAAGCCGTTGCGCACGTCCCGGAGCCGGGCACCCGCCACGGGGACGTCGACGGTGAGCTGCAGCGCCTCGAACCCGGCGGCCCTCGCCCGGGCCATGAGGTCCTCGCCCGCGGAGCGGTCCTTCCAGACGTACAGCTGGAACCACTTCCGGGCGCCGGGCGCCGCGGCCGCGACGTCCTCGATCGAGGTCGTGCCCATCGTGGACAGCGCGTACGGGATGCCGCGGCGCTCGGCGACCCGGGCCACGGCGCGCTCCCCCTCGTGGTGCATCATCCGGGTGAACCCCGTCGGCGCGAACGAGAACGGCACCGCCGCGGGCTTCCCGAGCATCGTCGTGGTCGTGTCCACGGCGGACACGTCGTGCAGGATCGAGGGCCGCAGCTCCAGGTTCCGGAACAGGGTGCGGGCACGGCGCAGACTGACCTCGGCCTCGGCGGCGCCGTCGGTGTAGTCGAACACCGACCGCGGCGTGCGGCGGCGCGCGACCCGCCGCAGGTCGGCGATCGTCAGCGCGTCGGCGAGCCGGCGCTCGGTCGGGTCCAGGCGGATCGGCTTGGCCCGCAGCAGCGGCCGCAGCTCGGACCACCTCGGGATCTGGCGCTCGGTCATCAGGTCCTCCCTCAACGCAGGAACGCGGCGGCGACGCCGGAGTCGACGGGCACGTGCAGGCCGGTGGTCTGCACCAGGTCCGGTCCGGTGAGCGCGACGACCGCGGCGGCGACGTGCTCCGGCAGGACCTCCTTCTTCAGCAGCGTGCGCTGCGCGTAGTACGCCCCGAGCTCGGACTCCGGCACCCCGTAGGTCGCGGCGCGCTGCGCGCCCCAGCCGCCGGCGAAGATGCCCGATCCGCGGACCACGCCGTCGGGGTTGACCCCGTTGACCCGGATGCCGTGCGCGCCGAGCTCGGCGGCGAGCAGCCGGACCTGGTGCGCCTGGTCGGCCTTCGTCGCGGAGTACGCGATGTTGTTCGGCCCGGCGAACAGCGAGTTCTTCGACGCGATGTAGACGACGTCCCCGCCCATGCCCTGCGCGATCATGGCGCGCGCCGCCTCGCGGGACACCAGGAACGACCCGCGCGCCATGACGTCGTGCTGCAGGTCCCAGTCCCGCGCGGTGGTCTCGAGCAGCGGCTTGGAGATCGACAGCCCCGCGTTGTTCACCACCAGGTCGACGCCGCCGAACGCCAGCACGGCCTCGCGCAGCAGCGCGGCCACGGCGTCCTCGTCGGTCACGTCCGCGCGCACCGCGACGGCGACGTCCGGCCCGCCCAGCGCCGCCGCCACCTCCTGCGCCCCGTCGAGGTTCACGTCGGCGACCACCACGCACGCACCCTCGGCGGCCAGCCGCTCGGCGATGGCCTTCCCGATCCCCGACCCGGCGCCGGTCACCAGCGCCACCCGGGTGGCGAGCGGCTTCGGCGCCGGCATCCGCGCGAGCTTCGCCTCCTCCAGCGCCCAGTACTCGATGCGGAACTTCTCCGCCTCGTCGATCGGGGCGTACGTGCTGATCGCCTCCGCGCCGCGCATGACGTTGATCGCGTTGACGTAGAACTCCCCCGCGACCCGCGCGGTCTGCTTGTCCTTGCCGAACGAGAACATCCCGACGCCGGGGACCAGCACGACCGCCGGGTCCGCACCGCGCATCGGCGGGCTGTCCGGGGTCGCGTGCCGCTCGTAGTACGCCCGGTAGTCCTCCCGGTAGGCGGCGTGCCGCTCCCGGAGCCGCGCCACGACGTCCTCCAGCGGCGCGTCGGCCGGCAGGTCGACGACCAGCGGCGCGACCTTGGTGCGCAGGAAGTGGTCCGGGCAGGACGTCCCGAGCGCGGCCAGGCGCCCCAGCTCCTCCCGGGAGAGGAGGTCCAGCACCACCTCGGAGTCGGTCCAGTGCCCGACCTGCGGCCGGTCGGTCGAGGCCAGCCCGCGGATCACCGGGGCGAGGGCGGCGGCCCGGGCCCGCCGCTCGTCGACGGGGAGGGCGCCGAAGCCCGGCCGGGTGTGCCCGAACGGGTGCCGGCCCAGGCGCGCCGTCCGCTCCTCGATGAACGCCTCGGCGGCACGGATGATGTGCAGCGACCGCTCCTCGGCCTGCTCGGACGTGTCGCCCCACGCGGTGATGCCGTGCCCGCCGAGGACGCAGCCGATCGCCTGCGGGTTCGCCGCCCGGATCGTCGCGATGTCGAGGCCGAGCTGGAACCCGGGCCGACGCCACGGCACCCAGGCGACCGTGTCCCCGAACAGCTCGCGGGTGAGGGCCTCCCCGTCCGCGGCGGTGGCCAGCGCGATGCCGGCGTCGGGGTGCAGGTGGTCGATGTGGGCCGCGTCCACCAGCGCGTGCATCGCGGTGTCGATGGACGGCGCCGCGCCGCCGCGCCCGTGCAGGCAGTAGTCGAAGGCGGCCACCATCTCGTCCTCGCGGTCCACGCCCGGGTAGACGCCCGCGAGCGCGCGCACCCGGTCCAGGCGGAGCACCGCCAGCCCGCGCTCGGTCAGCGTGCCCAGGTCGCCGCCGGAGCCCTTGACCCAGAGCAGCTCGACCTCGGCCCCCGTGACGGGGTCGGTGGCGCTGCCCTTCGCGGAGGTGTTGCCGCCCGCGTAGTTGGTGACGCGCGGGTCGGCGCCGAGGCGGTTCGACCGCGCGATCAGGTCGGTCACTGGGGGATGGGACATCGTCGTCGCTCGCCTCCGTGCGTGAATCGTTTCACCCTGATGGTAGCCAGGACGAACGTCCCGGTCAACGCCGTCAGGCCGCACCCGGTGGGCGGAGCCCGACCCCGCCGGGTGCCGGGTGCCGGGTGCCGGGTGCCGGGTGCCGGGTGCCGGGTGCCGGG
>DAMBCY010000153.1:0-1153 GCA_032056255.1 Cellulomonas sp.
ACGAGCCGGCCGAGGCGGACGAGCCGGCCGAGACGGACGAGCCGGCCGGGACGGACGAGCCGGCCGGGACGGACGAGGCGCTCGCGCCGTCGGCCGAGGCCCCGCAGGACGCGGACGCCGGCACCGGGACCGAGCGGGACGATCCCGACGCGGACGAGAGCGACGCCCCGCGTCGCCGTCGTCGTCGCGGCGGTCGCGGCCGTCGCTCGCGCGGCGGCTCCGACGCCGACGCGACCGACTCCGACACCTCCGTCGACGACGGCGAGGGCTCCGCGGACGACGCCGAGCAGGCCGAGGACGCCGGGGGTGCGGACGACGCCGACGGCGGCGAGGACCAGGCCGACGCCGACGAGCAGGGCGGCAGCCGTCGCCGTCGCCGTCGCCGTCGCTCGGGCCGCGGCGGCGACGCCGAGGCCGAGCCCTCCTCCGCGCGCGGCGGCCGGTCCGGCTCCGGCGCCCGCAGCGACGAGGTCACCGCGCTGCGCGGCTCGACCCGGCTCGAGGCCAAGCGCCAGCGCCGCCGCGAGGGGCGCGACGCCGGCCGTCGCCGCCAGATCATCACCGAGGCCGAGTTCCTGGCCCGGCGGGAGTCCGTCGAGCGCTCGATGATCGTGCGCGAGGCGAACGGCAGGACGCAGATCGCCGTGCTCGAGGACGGCGTGCTCGTCGAGCACTACGTGTCCCGGCAGGCGCAGGTCTCGATGGCCGGCAACGTCTACCTGGGTCGCGTGCAGAACGTGCTGCCCAGCATGGAGGCCGCGTTCGTCGACGTCGGCAAGGGCCGCAACGCCGTGCTCTACGCCGGCGAGGTGAACTGGGACGCCGCCGGCCTGGAGGGCGGCCAGACCCGCCGGATCGAGCAGGCGCTGAAGTCCGGCGACTCCGTGCTCGTCCAGGTCACGAAGGACCCGATCGGTCACAAGGGCGCCCGCCTGACGTCGCAGATCACGCTCGCCGGCCGCTACCTCGTGTACGTGCCGGGCGGCGGGATGACCGGCATCAGCCGCAAGCTGCCCGAGCCCGAGCGCGCGCGCCTCAAGAAGATCCTGCGCGAGGTCGTCCCGGACTCCGCGGGCGTCATCGTCCGCACCGCGGCCGAGGGCGCGAGCGAGGAGGAGCTGCGCGCGGACATCGCCCGGCTGCAGTCGCAGTG
>DAMBCY010000153.1:1163-8681 GCA_032056255.1 Cellulomonas sp.
CGAGGACCGCGTCGGCGCCGGCCCTGCTGCAGGGCGAGCCGGACCTGGCGATCCGCGTGGTGCGCGACATCTTCAACGACGACTTCTCGTCCCTCGTGGTCCAGGGCGACGAGGCGTGGTCGACCGTCTCCGGCTACATCGGCGAGCTCGCTCCCGACCTGGCCCAGAAGGTGTCGAAGTACACCGGCACCGGTGACGTGTTCCACGACCACCGCGTCGACGAGCAGCTCGCCAAGGGCATGGACCGCAAGGTCTGGCTGCCGTCGGGCGGCTCGCTCGTCATCGACCGCACCGAGGCCATGACGGTCGTGGACGTCAACACCGGCAAGTTCACCGGTGCCGGCGGCACGCTGGAGGAGACCGTCACCCGCAACAACCTGGAGGCCGCGGAGGAGATCGTCCGCCAGCTCCGGCTGCGGGACATCGGCGGCATCATCGTCATCGACTTCATCGACATGGTGCTGGAATCCAACCGGGACCTGGTGCTGCGCCGTCTCGTGGAGTGCCTCGGGCGCGACCGCACGAAGCACCAGGTGGCGGAGGTCACCTCGCTCGGTCTCGTGCAGATGACGCGCAAGCGTGTCGGCCAGGGTCTGGTCGAGGCGTTCTCCGAGACCTGCGAGCACTGCAACGGCCGGGGCTTCGTCGTGCACACCGAGCCGGTGGAGCGGCACGGTGGCGGCAACGGCGGCGGCCGCGCCGAGGCCGGTGCCCCCCAGGCCGCCGCCGAGGGCGAGGGCAAGAAGTCGCGGCGCAAGCGCGGCGGTGCCAAGGAGCAGGCGCCGGCGGCGCCCGCCCCGGCCTCGACCGTGCCGGTGCTGCCCGAGGCGCGCGAGGCCGTGAAGGCGACGCTCGCGACCATCGCCGCGGCCGCGGCGCACGCGCACGTCCACGACGGCGAGGCGCACGAGGCCCCGGCGACGGGCGGTGCCGCTCCGGCGGGTGCCGCGCCGGCCGAGCCCCCTGCGGCGTCGGCCGAGCGGTCCCCGGCATCGGCCGAGCCCGACCCCGCGCCGGTCGAGCCCGACCCCGCGCCGGCGGCGCCCGTCGCGTCCGACCCCGCGCACGAGCCGGTGCTGGACGTGTTCGCCGCCCTGGGCGACCTCGCGGTCCGCCCGGCGGCCGCCGAGACCGCCCCGGCCCGGTCGGCGCGCCCGGCGCGCGGCGGGGCGGAGCCGCAGCTCGAGCTGACCCCGGTCGACCCCGGGCTGTTCGAGCTGCCGGAGCCGTCGGAGCCCGAGGACCCCGACGACGCCTCCTGACCGGCCCCGGGGGGGTGCCGCGCGTCGGCGACGCCACGGGCGGCACCTCCTCCGGCGGTTTGACCCCCGGTGACGGCCTCGCGTATTCTTGACCGTCGGTGCGTTCTGACGGTGACGTCGGCTCGTTCGAGCCGTGGCCATCCGCCGGGGAGCACCGTTCGCGCGTAGCGCCCTCGCGGCGCCGACGTCCCCCGAGGTCTCGCTGCCACCGCTGGTGGCGCGCCGGGGGCGCGGCCCGAGGTCGGGACCCGCCCCTGAACCGAGAAGTTCGACGAGCAGAGATGAGCAGCAACGTGGTGTACGCGATCGTGAAGGCCGGCGGCCGCCAGGAGAAGGTCGCCGTCGGCGACGTCGTCGTCGTCGACCGCATCGCGGCCGAGGCCGGTGCGACGGTCGAGCTGCCCGCCCTCCTGCTGGTCGACGGGGAGGCCGTGACGTCCGACGCCGCTGCCCTCGCCAAGATCAAGGTCACCGCCGAGGTCGTCCAGGCCGAGAAGGGCCCGAAGATCGACATCCTGCGGTACAAGAACAAGACGGGCTACCGCCGTCGCCAGGGTCACCGCTCGCAGCTGACCCGTCTGAAGGTCACCGGCATCAAGTGACCTCGCGTGGTCGCCGCAGGGCGACCCGTGCACCCCGTCCCGTAGACAGCACCGCAGGAAAGCAGGCCTGAGATGGCACACAAGAAGGGCGCGAGCTCCTCGCGCAACGGTCGCGACTCCAACGCCCAGCGCCTGGGTGTCAAGCGCTTCGGCGGCCAGGTCGTCAACGCCGGCGAGATCATCGTCCGCCAGCGCGGCACGCACTTCCACCCCGGCGTGAACGTCGGCCGTGGCAAGGACGACACCCTGTTCGCGCTCGCCGCCGGTGCGGTGCAGTTCGGCACCCGTCGTGGCCGCAAGGTCATCGACATCGTGGTGGCGGCCTGACCTCCGCACCACCCCAGCTGCAGGCGAGGGGCGCACCGCACGACGCGGTGCGCCCCTTCGCCGTGAGGAAGGAAGCACCCGCACATGGCCGCGTTCGTCGACCGAGTCGTCCTCCACGCCAGCGGCGGTGACGGCGGCCACGGCTGCGCGTCCATCCACCGCGAGAAGTTCAAGCCGCTCGCCGGCCCCGACGGGGGCAACGGCGGCAACGGCGGCACCGTCCGCCTCGTGGTGGACCCGCAGGTGACCACCCTGCTCGACTACCACCACGCCCCGCACCGGCACGCGCCCTCGGGCACGCAGGGCATGGGTGACCACCGGCAGGGGTCCACCGGCGAGGACCTGGTCCTGCCGGTGCCGGACGGCACCGTCGTGAAGTCGACCGACGGCGAGGTCCTCGCCGACCTCGTGGGCGCCGGCGCGGAGTACGTCGTCGCGCAGGGGGGCCAGGGCGGGCTCGGCAACGCCGCGCTGTCCTCGCCGCGCCGCAAGGCCCCCGGCTTCGCGCTGCTCGGCGAGCCGGGCGACGCCCGCGACGTCGTGCTGGAGCTGAAGACCATCGCGGACGTCGCGCTCGTCGGATTCCCCAGCGCCGGCAAGTCCAGCCTGGTCGCCGCGATCTCGGCCGCGCGCCCCAAGATCGCCGACTACCCGTTCACCACGCTGGTCCCGAACCTCGGCGTCGTGCAGGCCGGCGACGCGCGCTACACGGTCGCGGACGTGCCGGGGCTCATCCCGGGTGCGAGCGAGGGCAAGGGCCTCGGGCTGGAGTTCCTGCGGCACGTGGAGCGCTGCGCGGTCCTCGTGCACGTGCTGGACTGCGCGACCCTCGAGCCCGGTCGCGACCCGCTGACCGACCTCGACGTCATCGAGGCCGAGCTGCGGGCCTACGCGGGGGACCTGGGCATCGAGGGTGGCCGGGTGCCGCTCACCGAGCGCCCGCAGCTGGTCGTGCTGAACAAGATCGACGTCCCCGAGGCGCGCGAGCTCGCCGACCTGGTCCGGCCCGACCTGGAGGCTCGCGGCCTGCGCGTGTTCGAGGTGTCGACGGCCAGCCACGAGGGCCTGCGCCCCCTGACGTTCGCGCTCGCCGAGCTGGTGGACCGGGCGCGCCGCGAGGCACCGGCCCCCGAGCCCACCCGCGTGGTGCTGCGCCCCCGTGCGGTCGACGAGACGGGGTTCACCGTCGTGCGCCGCACCGAGGGCGATCACGCGTACTTCCAGGTCCGGGGCACGAAGCCCGAGCGCTGGGTGCGGCAGACCGACTTCACCAACGACGAGGCGGTCGGCTACCTGGCCGACCGGCTGGCCAAGATCGGCATCGAGACCGAGCTGCTCAAGGCCGGTGCCGTCGCGGGGGCCGAGGTCGTCATCGGCGACGGGCCGTCGGCGGTGGTGTTCGACTGGGAGCCGACCCTGATGACGGGGTCGGAGCTGCTCGGCGGGCCCCGCGGCACCGACCAGCGCATCGAGGAGCGCAGCCGGCCGACGCGTGGCGAGAAGCGCGAGCAGTACAAGGAGCGGATGGACGCCAAGGCCGAGGCCCGCGCCGAGCTCTGGACCGAGCGCGAGGCCGGGCTCTGGACGGACAGCTGACCGTGGGGCGCGCGCGGTGCGTCCGCTGGGCGGAACCGCGTCCGGGCGACCCCCGCACCGGTGGGACGATGCGGGCGTGAGTGCCGCCGCGTTGTCCGACCGCCGCCTGCTGCCCGAGGTCCGCCGCGTGGTGGTCAAGGTCGGCTCCTCCTCGCTGACGGACCCCGACGGCCGGCTCGACCCGGAGCGGCTGCGCGCGCTCGTCGACGTGCTCGCCGCGCGGGTGAACGGCGGGCACCAGGTGGTGCTCGTGTCCTCGGGCGCCATCGCGACCGGCATGGACCCCCTCGGGCTCGCCCGCCGGCCCCGCGACCTCGCCACCCAGCAGGCCGCCGCGTCCGTCGGGCAGGGGCTGCTGGTCGCCCACTACACCCGCGCGTTCCACGCCCACGGGCTGCGCGTCGGCCAGGTGCTGCTGACCGCGGACGACACCATGCGCCGCGGGCAGTACCGCAACGCCCAGCGCGCGCTCGACCGGCTGCTCGACCTGGGCATCGTCCCGATCGTCAACGAGAACGACACGGTGGCCACGGACGAGATCCGGTTCGGCGACAACGACCGGCTCGCCGCCCTCGTCTCCCACCTGGTGCACGCGGATGCGATGGCGCTGCTCACCGACGTCGACGGGCTGTACACCGGCCCGCCGAACCGCGAGGGGTCGCGCCGGGTCCCCGAGGTGCGCGGCCCGCGGGACCTCGAGGGCGTGGACGTCTCCGCCCGCGGGTCCCGGGTCGGCACCGGGGGCATGGTCACGAAGCTCGAGTCGGTGGCGATCGCCACGGCGTCGGGCATCCCCGTCGTGCTGACCTCCGCGGCGCAGGTCGCCCCCGCGCTGGCCGGCGAGGACGTCGGCACCTGGTTCGCCGCCACCGGGCGCCGCGCCTCCACCCGGCTGCTCTGGCTGGCGTACGCCGCGCGCACCCACGGCCGGCTGGTGCTGGACGACGGGGCCGTGCGCGCCGTCGTCGAGCGCGGGAAGTCGCTGCTGCCCGCCGGCGTCACGGCCGTCGAGGGCGAGTTCGAGGCCGGCGACCCGGTCGAGATCGTCGCGGCCGACGGCACGGTGGTCGCCCGCGGCCTGGTCGGGTACTCGTCCCAGGAGGCCCCCGCCCTGCTCGGCCGGTCCACGCAGGACCTCCGCGCCGACCTCGGCGAGGGCTATGACCGCGAGCTCGTCCACCGCGACGACCTGGTCCTGACCCGCCGCCGCCGCTGACCCCCGGCCCCTCCTGCCCCCTTGGTGCCTCCCGCACGCCCAGGGAGGTCCCGGCGCGGCGATGCGGTGCCCGCCGGAGGGCTCCCTCGGTGCGTCCGGGCCACCCTCGGCGGCACGGCACGGATCGGGGAGGGCGGCGCGACTAGGATCGGGGGATGACCACCTCCCTGGACGCGCCGGTGCTCGGCGCCGACGTGGGCGAGCAGGTGCGCGCCGTGGCCCGGCGCGCGCAGGTCGCCGCCCGCGCGCTCGCCGTCGCGAACCGCGGGACGAAGGACGCGGCGCTGCGGGCGCTCGCCGACGCCCTGGTGACCGGCACGGACGCGATCGTCGCGGCGAACGCCGAGGACCTCGAGCGCGGGCGCGCGAACGGCACGTCCCCCGGGCTGCTGGACCGGCTCGCGCTCACCCCGGAGCGGATCGTCGCGATCGCCGGCGCCCTGCGGGACGTCGCGGCGCTGCCCGACCCGGTCGGCGAGGTCGTGCGCGGCTCGACGCTGCCGAACGGCCTGCGCATGCGCCAGGTGCGGGTGCCGATGGGCGTGGTCGGGATGATCTACGAGGCGCGGCCGAACGTCACCGTCGACGCCGTCGGGCTGAGCCTCAAGAGCGGCAACGCGGTGATCCTGCGCGGCGGGTCCGCGGCGGCGAGCAGCAACGCGGTGGTCGTCGACGTGCTGCGCGCCGCGCTCGAGGAGCAGGGGCTGCCGGCCGACCTGGTGCAGTCCATCGACGCCTACGGACGGCCCGGGGGAGTGGCGCTGATGCACGCCCGCGGCCTGGTCGACGTGCTCGTGCCGCGCGGGGGCGCCGACCTGATCCGGACCGTCGTGCGCGAGGCCACCGTGCCGGTCATCGAGACCGGCGTCGGCAACGTGCACGTCTACGTCGACGCCACCGCCGACCCGGCGACGGCCCTGCCGATCCTGCTCAACGCCAAGACGCAGCGCGTCGGGGTGTGCAACGCCGCGGAGACCCTGCTCGTGCACCGCGACGCCGCGGCCGGGTTCCTGCCGTCCGCGCTCGTCGCGCTCGCCGAGGCCGGCGTCACCGTGCACGGCGACGCGGCCACCGCCGCCCTCGCGCCGGCCGGCGTGGCCGTCGAGCCCGCGACCGACGAGGACTGGGCGACCGAGTACCTCTCGCTCGACCTCGCCGTGCGCGTCGTCGACGACCTGGACGCCGCGCTCGAGCACATCCGCACCTGGAGCTCGGGGCACACGGAGGCGATCGTCACGCGCGACCTGGCGTCCTCGGAGCGGTTCGTCGCGGAGGTGGACTCCGCGGCGGTGATGGTGAACGCGTCGACCCGGTTCACCGACGGCGGCGAGCTCGGGCTCGGGGCGGAGATCGGCATCTCCACCCAGAAGCTGCACGCCCGCGGCCCGATGGGGCTCGCCGAGCTGACCACGACCAAGTGGGTGGTGCACGGGGACGGGCACGTCCGGCCGTGAGCGACCGTCGGCGGACGTCGAGCTGCACCCGTCCGTGCGCTGCCGGTGACCGGGCGGACGTGCGACACTGGACCTTTGCTGCGACCCATCCCGGGAGGACCACGTGAACGCTGCGCTGCGCGCGGCCGAGGCCGTTGCCGAGCACACCGTCGAGCTGCCGTTCTCGCCCGTCGTCTTCGGTGTCGCCGGTTTCGGTGCCCTGATCGCCCTGCTCCTCGCGACGTACGCGTTCCGGAGCGTCGGCACGCGTCACTGACGCCGGACCGCAGGACCCGCATCCGATGACGCAGCGACGAGCCCGGCTCGGGGTGATGGGCGGCACGTTCGACCCGATCCACCACGGCCACCTCGTCGCCGCGAGCGAGGTGGCCGCGCAGTACGACCTGGACGAGGTCGTGTTCGTCCCCACGGGTGCGCCCTCGTTCAAGCAGGACGTCGCCGTCACCCCCGCCGAGCACCGCTACCTGATGACCGTCATCGCCACGGCGTCCAACCCCCGGTTCACGGTGAGCCGCGTCGACATCGACCGGGCCGGCCTCACGTACACGGTCGACACGCTGCGGGACCTCGCCGACGAGCGGCCCGACGCCGACCTGTACTTCATCACCGGCGCCGACGCCGTCGAGCAGATCCTCACCTGGAAGGACTCGGCAGAGCTGTTCGAGCGCGCGCAGTTCGTCGCCGTGACCCGGCCGGGCCACGCGCTGTCCGTCGCCGGTCTGCCGTCCGACCGGGTCAGCCAGTGGGAGATCCCGGCGCTCGCCATCTCGTCCACCGACGTGCGCGCCCGCGCACGGAGCGGCAAGCCCGTCTGGTACCTCGTGCCCGACGGCGTCGTCCAGTACATCGCCAAGCACGGTCTGTACCGAGGAAGTCAGTCATGAGCACACCCGGCACCCCGCTGACCCGACGGGAGCTGCGGGAGCGCGAGGCCGCCCGGCTCGCCGCGCAGGAGCAGGCCGCGGCCCAGGACGTGAGCGCCCCGCCCGCCCCCCGGCCCGCCCCGGCGCCGTCGTCCACCCCGCCGGCCGCCGCCCCGGCCGCCGGTGGTGCAGCCGCCG
>DAMBCY010000154.1:0-8670 GCA_032056255.1 Cellulomonas sp.
CGCCCCACGACGCGGCGCACGACCTGCTGCAGCTGCTGCGTGTCCACGGCGCCGGACCGGGTGGCGTCCTCGAGCGCGGCGACGACGTCCGGGAGGATGCCGTCGAAGACCGTGTCGTCCTCGGCGAACCCGCGGGCCTGGATCGTCGGCGTGGCGAGCACCGTGCCGTCGGTGGAGCTGACGACCGCGAAGATCGAGATGAACCCCTCGTCGGCGAGGATCCGCCGGTCCTTGAGGTCGGTCTCGGTGATGTGGCCGACGCTGGAGCCGTCGACGAACACGTACCCGCACGGCACCGCGCCGACGACGGACGCCCTGCCGTCCACGAGGTCGACGACCACGCCGTCCTCGGCGAGCACCACGCGGTCGGCCGGGACCCCGGACTTCACGGCCAGCGCGCCGTTCGCGACCAGGTGCCGCACCTCGCCGTGCACGGGCATGACGTTGCGCGGCTGCAGGATGTTGTAGCAGTACAGGAGCTCGCCGGCCGAGGCGTGCCCGGAGACGTGCACCTTGGCGTTGCCGCCGTGCACCACGCGCGCGCCGAGCCGGGTCAGGCCGTTGATGACCCGGTAGACGGCGTTCTCGTTCCCGGGGATCAGCGACGACGCGAGGATGACGGTGTCCCCCGGGCCAACCGAGATCTTGTGGTCGTTGTTGGCGATCCGGGACAGCGCGGCCATGGGCTCGCCCTGGGACCCGGTGCACATGAGCACGAGCTCGTCGTCCCGGACGTCGCCGAGCCGCTTGGCGTCGACGAGGACGCCCTCGGGCACCCTGAGGTAGCCGAGCTCGGCGGCGATCGTCATGTTGCGGATCATCGACCGGCCGACGAGGGCGACCTTGCGGTCGTGCGCGGCGGCGGCGTCGAGCACCTGCTGCACCCGGTGCACGTGCGAGGAGAACGACGCGACGACGATCTTGCGCGCGGAGGTGGCGAACACGCCGTCCAGGACCGGGCCGATCTCGCGCTCGGGGGTGACGAAGCCGGGGACCTCGGCGTTGGTGGAGTCGACCATGAACAGGTCGACGCCCTTCTCGCCGAGCCGGGCGAACGCGCGCAGGTCCGTGATCCTGCCGTCGAGCGGCAGCTGGTCCATCTTGAAGTCGCCGGTGTGCAGCACGGTGCCGGCCGGCGTCGTGACGGCCACGGCGAGGGCGTCCGGGATCGAGTGGTTGACCGCGACGAACTCGCAGGAGAACCCGCCGATCTGCTCGACGTCGCCCTCGCGCACGGCGTGCGTCAGCGGGGTGATGCGGTGCTCCTTGAGCTTCGCCTCGACGAACGCGAGCGTGAGCTGCGAGCCGATCAGCGGGATGTCCCCGCGCAGCCGCAGCAGGTACGGCACGGCGCCGATGTGGTCCTCGTGCCCGTGGGTGAGCACGATGCCGTCGATGTCCTCGAGCCGGCCGGAGATGTAGTCGAAGTCCGGGAGGATCAGGTCGACGCCGGGCTGGTGGTCCTCGGGGAACAGCACCCCGCAGTCGATGACGAGCAGGCGGCCGTCGTACTCGAGGACGGCCATGTTCCGGCCGACCTCACCGAGCCCGCCGAGGGCCACGATCCGCAGCGCGCCCTCCGGGAGCTCGGGCGGGAGGGTCAGGTCGGGGTGCGGGTGGGACATGCTTCTCCTGGAGCTAGAGGGCGAGGACGTCGGCGAGGCCCGCGGCGCGCAGTCCCGCGCGGACGGCCTCGACGTCCTCGTCCGACGCGGCCACGTGGGGCAGCCGCAGGTGTCGGGACGGGATCAGGCCGAGGGACCAGACGGCGGCCTTGGCCGCGACCGCCTGGAACCCCTGGCCGTTGAGCGCGTCGATCGCCGGTGCGATCGACAGGAAGACCTCGAGGGCGCGGGCGTGGTCGCCCGCGTCGTGCGCCGCGACGACCGCGGCGAGCCGGTCGCCGGCGACGTGGCCGACGACGCTGACGATGCCGGCGCCGCCGAGCGCGAGGAACGGCAGCAGCAGGGAGTCGTCGCCGCTGTACCAGGCCAGCCCGGTGCGGTCGGCGGCGGTGGCCGCGGCGTAGACGTCGCCCGTGGCGTCCTTCACCGCGACGACCCGGTCGTGCGCGGCGAGCGCGTCGAGCGTGGGCTGGGCGAACCGCACGCCCGTGCGCCCGGGGACGTCGTAGAGCATGACGGGCAGCGCCGTGGAGTCGGCGACCGCGGTGACGTGCCGGACCACGCCCTCCTGCGAGGGCCGGGAGTAGTACGGGCTGACGACGAGCAGGCCGTCGGCGCCGGCCTCGGCGGCCTGCTCGGCCATCCGGACGGCGTGCAGCGTGTCGTTCGACCCGGCGCCGGCCACGACCGCGGCCCGGTCCCCCACCGCGGCGACGACCGCGCGGATCAGGTCGGCCTTCTCGGGGGCGTGCGTCGTGGGCGACTCGCCGGTCGTGCCGTTGAGCACCAGCCCGTCGTGCCCGTGGTCCACCAGGTGCGTCGCGAGCCGGACGGCGGCGTCGAGGTCGATCGACCCGTCCTCCCGCATCGGCGTGACCATGGCGGTGAGCACCGCGCCGAACGGACGCGACGGGGTGGCGGGGAGCATGGGGCCACGGTACCGCCCCACACCCCCCGCCCGCGTGCGCCGTCCGCCCGTCGTCCGTCCCGTCAGGGGTGTGCCGCGAGCCAGCCGGCCAGCCGGTCGGGCCGGTCGGTGATGACCGCGTCCACGCCGAGCGCCGCGGCCGCGGCCCAGTGCTCCGGCTCGTTCAGCGTCCACACCATGACCTGGACGCCGGCGGCGTGCAGCCGCTCCACCAGGTCGGGGTGCGCGCGCAGCAGCTCGCCGTACGGGTTGACGGTCATGACGTCGAGCTCGGCCGCGACGCGCAGGACCGCGTCGACCCCGGCGCCGCCCGTGCCGTCGTCGTCCGGCACCTGGAAGACCAGGAGGCCGCGGCGCAGGTCCGGGTCGGCCTCCGCCAGCGCCCGCACGGTCTCCGGCCAGAAGCTCTGCCCGATCACCCGGTCGGCGAGCCCCGCCGCGCGGATCGCGGCGGTCACCGGCCGCACCTGCTCGGTGGTCCAGGGGCCCTTGAGCTCGAGCAGCAGGTCGGTGCCCGGGCGACGGACCAGCAGGTCGAGCACCTCGGCGAAGGTCGGCACCCGCTGCCCGGCGTAGGCCGCGGCGAACCACGACCCGGCGTCGAGCGCGCGCAGGGCGTCGAGCGTCATCTCGGCGACCGTGCCCTGCCCGTCCGTCGTGCCGTCGACCGTGTCGTCGTGGATCACCACGACCTGGCCGTCCGCGGTGGGCTGGATGTCGATCTCGATGCTGTGCGCCCCGGCCCGCCACGCCGCCTCGAAGGCGGCGAGGGTGTTCTGCGGCGCGACCGTGGAGTTGCCGCGGTGCGCGACGACGAGGGGCCGGGCGGCGAGCACATCGGGGCCGGCCGGCGCCCCGGCCCCGGGGCCGCCCGGCAGGGCGACCCCGGTCCGGCCGGCGGACGCGTCCGTCACAGGTACGGCTCCACGTTCTCGCGGTAGGCGGTCTCGATCTGCGGGGTGATCGACCCGAACGCCGCGGCCGGGTCGGTGCCCTCGAGGACGATCTGCTCGAGCGCGTCGGTCAGCAGCGCGTCGGCGCCCGGGACGAACACGCGGATGTAGTCCTGGGCTCGGGCCTTGTCGGCGAGCTGGTCGACGGCCGTGCGGAACTGCGGGTAGGCGTCGTACACGGCCTTCATGGTGTCGGACTCGACGGCCGAGGTGCGCACCGGCATGTAGCCGGTGGCCTGGGAGAAGGTCGCGGTGTTCTCGGTGTTCGTGAGGAACGCCAGGAACATCGCGGCGGTCAGCTGCTCCTCCGGGGTGCTGGAGGAGGAGATCGCCAGGCCGGTGCCGCCCGTCGGGGTGCCGCCGCCGGCCGGGCCGTCGGGCAGGTACGCGGTGCCGATCTCGAACTGCGCGGCGTCCAGCGCTCCCTTGAGCGAGCCGGTGGAGCCGACCGTGGAGGCGATCAGGCCGGAGGCGAAGTCCGCCATCGAGTCGTCGGCCGAGACCGTGGCGATCGCGTCGTCCCCGTGGAACAGGTCGCGCAGGAACTCCCCGCCCGCGAGCGCCTCGTCCGTGTCGAGGGTGACCTCGAACTCGTCCGAGTACTGGCCGCCCTGGCCCCAGATCATGTTCTCGAACCACCAGGCCGACCACGAGGTGCCGAGGCTGAGGCCGAACGGCGACCCGTTCTCCGGCACCTGGGCCTCGAGCGCGGTGCTCCACTCCTGGAGCTGCTCCCAGGTCTCGGGGCCCTGGTCGGGCAGGCCCGCGGCGTCCCACATCGTCTTGTTGTAGTAGAAGAGCGGCGTCGACCGGGCGTACGGCGCGGCCCAGTGCTGCCCCTCGTACTCGTAGTCGCCGTACAGGCCGGGCTGGAGGTCGGCGGCGTCCGCGTCGAGGTACGCGAAGACGTCGTCGAGCGGCATGATCTGGTCGTTCAGGTGGTAGCGGAACCACCAGACGTCGGACGCGATGACCAGGTCGGGCTTCTCGTCCGTCTGCGAGGCGGCCTGGAAGCGCTGGGCCACCTCGTCGTAGTTGGCACCGGCCGTCACGAGGTTCACCGTGATGCCGGGGTTCTCCGCCTCGAAGTCGGCGATGAGCTGCTCCTCCACGGCCTGCGAGGTGCCGGGGTGGTTGCTCCACCAGGTGATCTCCGACGCGGGCTCGACCTGCGACCAGTCGGTCGCCGCGTCGGTCTGCGACGAGCCGGCGGTGGTCTCGGCACCGACGCTCGGGCCGCCGCAGGCGGTGAGGGCGAGGGTGGTGCCGGCGACGGCAGCGGCGAGGACGGGAAGACCGCGGCGACGCCTCTGGGGGTGGGACACGGGTGTGCTCCTTCGGGTTGCGTGCACCGGACGGGGCCCGGTGCTCGGTGACGGGCGCGCGAGGGCGCACCCGCCGGTCTTCGGTGGGCGGGGGGTGACGACGCAGTCGTGTCAGCCGGTGACGGCGCCCGCGGTGAGGCCGGCCACCAGGCGCCGCTGCAGCGCGAGGAAGACGACCAGGATCGGCAGCGTGACGACGACGGTGGCGGCGAGCAGCACGCCCCAGTTCGTCATCCCGTCGATGTTCTTCAGCAGGGTCAGGCCGATGGGGAGCGTCATCGTGTCGGGCCGGTCGACGACGAGGAACGGCCAGAGGTAGTCGTTCCACTCGGTGACGACGGACACCAGCGTCACCGCCGCGATGGTCGGGGTGCTCATCGGCACGACGAACCGCCACAGCCTGCGCCAGTGCCCGGCCCCGTCCAGCTCGGCGGCCTCGAGGATGGAGCCCGGGAGCGTGAGGAAGTGCTGGCGGAACAGGAACGTGCCGAACGCGCTCGCCAGGCCCGGCACGAGGATGCCCTGGTAGGTGTTCAGCCAGCCGAGGCTCGCCACCAGGGTGTAGTTGGGGATGATCGTGATCTGCGGCGGGATCATCAGCGTCGCGATGACGAGGCCGAAGACCACCCTCTTGAGGGGGAGGTCGAGGAAGACCAGCGCGTACGCGCACGTCAGGCCGAGCGCGACCTTGAGGCCCGCGCCCACCACGGTCAGGCCGACGCTGTTGAGCAGCAGCCGGCCGAGCGGCACGGTGTCCGCTGCCTGCGCGTAGCTGTCCAGGCTCGGGGCGCCCGGCAGCCACTGGACCGGGACCTGGTAGAGCTCGGCCGGCGTCTTGAGGCTGGCGAGCAGCATCCACACCAGCGGGGCACCGATGACGACCGTGGCGAACGCCATCGCGAGGTAGCCGGCGACGTGCGGCCGGGCGCGCCGGCCGGGGCGGGACCCGGACGGGGTCGCCGTCGGGCGGGCCGTGTCGCCGCCGGACGCGGGCCGGGCGGGGGACGACGCGGCGGACGCGGGGCGCCGCGGGGTCAGGACGCTCATGCGTAGTGCACCTTCCGCTGGACGAACCGCATCTGCACGGCGGTCACGGCCAGCAGCAGCAGGAACAGGATCGTGGCGACGGCCGAGGCGTACCCGGCGCGGCCGTTGACGAACGACTCCTGGTAGACGGAGTACATGAGCGTCGTGGTGGACCCGATCGGGCCGCCCTGCGTCATCGCCTGGATGAGGTCGAACGACTGCAGCGAGGACAGCAGCATCGTCACCAGCAGGAAGAACGTGGTCGGTGTCAGCAGCGGGAGCACGATCGACCACAGCGACCGGGCCGAGGTCGCCCCGTCCAGGGCGGCAGCGTCCTTGAGGTCCTGCGGGACGGACTGCAGGCCGGCCAGGTAGATCAGCGCGACGTACCCGAGGTTCTTCCACAGGTACACCAGGACGATCATCGCCAGCGGCCAGGGCCGCTCGGTGTACCACTGCGGCGACGACGCCCCGAACCAGCCCAGCACCTCCTGCATCAGGCCGTAGCGGGGGTCGAAGATGAACAGCCAGAGGATGCCGACCGCGAAGCCCGACAGCACGTAGGGCGCGAACGCCACGGTCCGGGCGAAGCCCCGGCCGCGGAGCTTCTGGTTCAGCAGCAGCGCGAGGCCCAGGCCGAGGACGAGCGCCCCGCCGACCGTCGCGACGGTGAACACCAGCGTCGTGGTGACGACGCGGCCGGTGCTCGGGGCGGTGAACCACTCGACGTAGTTGCCGAGGCCCACCTGGCGGGCGACCGGGGAACCGAGGTTCCACTGCAGCGTGGACAGGTAGAACGACTGGATCAGCGGCCGGTAGACGAACACGAGCAGCAGGGCCACGTTGGGGCCCGCGAGGATCAGGAACCAGAGCATCGCGGACCGGCGGCGCCGCGAGTGCAGGGCCCCGCGCCGCGGCACCGACGGTGCGCGGGGCGGGACGACGGTGTCAGCAGTGGTCACGGCAGTCCGCATCGGATCGGGATCGGGGTGCACGGCCCGCTCCGTCGCGGCCCCCGCCACCCTGCGCCGCCGGGGCAGGGTGGCGACACCCCACCGCGCCGACGTTGGGCAACGCTTCCCGGCCCGTTCACCCGGGGTTCCGCCAGGCCACCGGGAGGCCAGGTGGCGGACGCCTCGGCGCACCCGCGCCGTGCCGACCTACCCTCGGCGTCGTGCCCGCCCGACCGCCCTCCCCGATGCGCGACCGGGACCCCGCCGTGCGCTCGGCCGTCCGGACCGCCGTCTCGGTCTCGGTCGCCACCGGCCTGTACGGCGTCTCGTTCGGCGCCCTGTCCGTCGCGGCGGGGCTCGACCTGCCGCAGACGATGGCGCTGAGCCTGCTGATGTTCAGCGGGGGCTCGCAGTTCGCGGCCGTGGGCGTGATCGGCGCGGGCGGCGCCGCCGGCGCGGTGGTCGCGACCGCGGGGCTGCTCGGTGCGCGCAACGGGCTGTACGGCGTGCAGGTCGCCCCGCTGCTGGGTGCGCGCGGCTGGCGCCGGCTGCTGGCCGCGCACCTGACCATCGACGAGTCCACCGCGGTGGCGACCGCGCAGCCGACCCGGGCGGCGACGCGCGCGGGCTTCTGGTGGACCGGCGCCGGGGTGTTCCTGCTGTGGAACGCGTTCACGCTGCTCGGCGCGCTGCTGGGCGACGCGCTCGGCGACCCGCGCCGCTACGGCCTGGACGCCGCGGCCGCCGCGGCGTTCCTCGCGCTGCTGTGGCCGCGGCTGTCCGGCGACGACGCCCGCACGGCACGGACCGTGCGGGTCGTGGCCGTCGCCGCGGCCGCGCTCGCGCTGGCGCTCACCCCCGTGGTGCCCGCCGGGGTGCCCGTGCTCGCGGCGGCCGCGCTCGCGATCACGGTCGGCGTGCTGGAACGCCCCGACGACGAGGAGTCCGCATGAGCAAGGCCGCCGTCTGGGTCGCGGTGCTCGCGTCCTCCGCCGTCGTGCTCGCCACCAAGGTGCTCGGCCACGTGGTGCCCGAGCGGCTGCTCGCCCGGCCGCGGGTCACCCGCACGGCGGCGCTGGTGACCGCCGCGCTGCTCGCCGCCCTCGTCGCCGTGCAGACCGCGACGTCCGACGGCGCGCTGGTGCTGGACGCCCGGGTGGCCGCGCTCGTCGTGGCCGCCGTGGCGCTGCTGCTGCGGGCGCCGTTCGTCGTGGTGGTGCTGCTGGCGGCCGCGACGGCGGCGCTGCTGCGCTGGCTCGGGCTGCCCTGACGGGCCGCCGGGCTCAGACCGCGACCGGTGCCTTGATGGTCGGGTGGTGCTGGTAGCCCTCGACCACGACGTCGTCGAACGTGTACTCGAACAGCGAGCCGGCCCGGCGGAGCACCAGCGTCGGCAGCGGGTAGGGCTCCCGGCTCAGCTGCTCGCGCACCTGCTCCACGTGGTTGTCGTAGATGTGGCAGTCCCCGCCGGTCCAGATGAAGTCCCCACCGCGAGGCCGACCTGCTGCGCGACCATGTGCGTGAGCAGGGCGTACGAGGCGATGTTGAACGGCACCCCGAGGAACAGGTCCGCGGAGCGCTGGTAGAGCTGGCAGGACAGCCGGCCGCCGGCGACGTGGAACTGGAAGAACGCGTGGCACGGGGCCAGGGCCATCGAGGGGATGTCCGCGACGTTCCACGCGGAGACGATGTGCCGCCGGGAGTCCGGGTCGGTGCGCAGCGCGTCGAGGACCTGCGCGAGCTGGTCGACGGTCCCGCCGTCGGGCGTCGGCCACGAGCGCCACTGCACGCCGTACACCGGGCCGAGCTCGCCGTCGGCGTCCGCCCACTCGTCCCAGATCTTCACGCCGTTCTCCTGGA
>DAMBCY010000155.1:0-8622 GCA_032056255.1 Cellulomonas sp.
GCGGCCAGCGCGCGGTGCCCCGCGTTCGGGTGCGTGCGGTGCACGTACCGCCAGCCCACGTGGTTGCGCGCCCAGTAGTGCCGCCGGAACGCCGGGTCGCCGACGAACTGCTGGTACGTCATGGGGTTCCGCGGCGGGGAGTCCGGGCTCCGGTAGTCCGGGATGCCGGAGTCGGTCGACAGGCCCGCGCCGGTCAGCACCGCGAGGCGGGAGCCCCGGAGCAGGGACACCGCCTCGTCCACCGTGCCGGGGTTCGGGCGGGCGTCGTCGTGGGCGGGGACGGGGAGGCGCAGGGACGGCACCGGACCACCGTACGTCCGCCGATGCGGAGGTTCGGCCGCGCATCCGGTAGGCTCCCCAGCCGAGGTAGCGTGTCCGAGCGGCCTAAGGAGCACGCCTCGAAAGCGTGTGTGGGTGAAAGTCCACCGTGGGTTCAAATCCCACCGCTACCGCGCGAGATGCCCCGGCATCGACGACAGCCCGGACCCCCGAGGGTCCGGGCTGTCGTCGTCCCCGGGGTCGCGAACGCGGTCACCGTGCCCAGCGCCAGCGAGGACCCGAGGCACCCAGGTCGGGGTGCCGAACCGGGCGAGCACCAGGGCGAGCGCGACGGACGGCGTGAGGACGAGAGCCGCCGCGGTGCCGCCGTTCCCGGATGCCGCCCAGCCGAGCGCGAAGGTGCGTCGCCCGCCGCGGACGGGCCCGGCCGGAGGGACGGCGTCGCGGGCGCCCCCGTCGCGTCCCGGGGTGTTGACCCCCGGGGCGTCCCGGACTAGAGTCGAGGTGAGTAGTCACGTGTGCATTGATATGCACAGCAGGAGTCGCAGCGGACGCGGTTCGTCCCGCGTCCTGAGCGGTACGGTGTGACGACGGCGGGCGTGCTCGCCGTCGAGGCGAGGGCTTGTCACTGGACACCAGGCAAAACCCGAGTCTCATCTGATCCCGACCTGGCGTCGTGCCACGGACGGAACGGGTGAGGCGCGGGTTTTTTTGTTGCCTGGACGACGTCGCGAAGATTCGAGGAGGAATCCCAGGCCCGCGGAGAGCGCCCTCCGCGGAGCGGCTGTCGACGGATGTCGACCGGCCGTACGTCGGCGCAGCACCGCCATCGACTGCCCCGAGCCAGCGGGCAGCGCGTGGCATCCCCGCGTGGTGGCACCGAGCACCACGCCGAGCCCTGCCCGGTCACGGGCAACAGGAGTCGAGATGGCCAAGAACTACGACGATCTGGCGTCCGGCATCATCGCCGGCGTCGGCGGTGCGTCGAACGTGGACTCGCTCGTGCACTGCGCGACACGTCTGCGGTTCACCCTCCGGGACGACGGCCGGGCCGACGTGCCCCGGCTCAAGCAGCTCCCGGGCGTGATCAACGTGCTCCAGACCGGTGGCCAGACGCAGGTCGTCATCGGCAACACGGTCCCGGAGGTCTTCGAGGCGGTCGTGCGGACCGGTGGCATCGCCGAGAGCGGCGACACCCCGGAGACCGGCGCCGGCGCGGGCCGGCGGCGCAACGTCGCGGCGGCGTTCGTCGACATGATCTCGGGCATCTTCGCCCCCGTGCTCGCGGCCATGGCCGGTGCCGGCATCCTCAAGGGCCTGCTGATCCTGGCCACGACCCTGGGCTGGACCACGGACGCGTCCGGCACGTACGCGATCCTGTACGCGGCCGCCGACGGCGTCTTCTTCTTCCTGCCGCTGCTGCTGGCGGTCACCGCGGCGCGCAAGTTCAAGACCGACCAGTTCGTGGCCATGGGCGTCGGTGCGGCCCTCGTCTACCCGACCCTCGTCACCGCGTTCAACGACGGCACGCAGCTGGAGTTCCTCGGCATCCCGGTACAGCTGGCGAGCTACACGACGTCCGTCATCCCGATCATCGCGGCGGTCTACGTGCTGTCCAAGCTCGAGCGGCTGCTGCGCCGGCTGCTGCCGGACTTCGCCAAGAACTTCCTGACGCCCCTGGTCGAGCTCGTGATCATGGTGCCCGCCACGCTCATCGTGATCGGCCCGGTCACCACCTGGCTCGGCAGCGTCCTGGCCGACGGGTACACGACCCTGGTCGGGTTCAACCCCACGGTCGCCGGGTTCGTCCTGGGCGGCCTGTGGCCCCTGTTCGTGATGTTCGGCCTGCACTACGGGTTCGTGCCGATCGTGTTCAACAACATCTCCCAGTTCGGCCGGGACACCCTGTTCGTCATCACCGGTCCGAACAACATGGCCCAGGCCGGCGCGACCATCGGCGTCTTCCTCAGGACCCGGGACAGGGACCTCAAGGCGCTCGCCGGTGCCAGCGGGCTGTCCGCGGTGTTCGCCGGGATCACCGAGCCCGCCATCTACGGCGTGACGCTGCGGTTCAAGCGGCCGTTCATCATCGGCGCGGTGTTCTCCGCGATCGCCGGCGCCATCGTCGCGACCGCCGGCACCAGCACCCCGGCGCTGGTCGGCACGGCGCTCCTGACGCTCCCGGCGTACATCGGCCAGGGATTCGTGGCCTTCCTCGTCGCCTGCGGCATCGCGTTCTTCGGATCCGCCCTCGTCACGTACGTCTTCGGCTACGACGACCGGATGCTCGCGCAGGGCGGGTCCGCCGCCGCGACCCCCGCCCCGCCGGCCGACGGCCTGGTGGCACCGGTGTCGGGCACGGTCGTCCCCCTCGCCGAGGTGGGCGACGCCGTGTTCGCCGGCGGGGACCTGGGCTCCGGGATCGGGGTGCTTCCGACCGAGGGGCGGGTCGTGGCACCCGCCGACGGCGTCATCACCAGCGTCTTCCCGACGCGGCACGCGTTCGGACTGCGCACCGCCGACGGCGCGGAGGTCCTCGTGCACATCGGCTTCGACACCGTCGAGCTCGGGGGCACGCACTTCGCCTCGGCCGTCCAGGACGGCCAGGCGGTGCGCTCCGGCGACACCGTCATCACGTTCGACCTCGCGGCGCTGGAGGCCGCGGGCTACGACACCACCACGGTGCTCCTCGTCACCGGCGACCGCGCCGACGAGATCGACCCGGTCACCCAGGGCGGCACCGTCGTCGCCGGGAGCGACGTCGTGCTGCGACCCGCGTCCGCCCCGGTCCCCCGGGGCGTCGCGTGACGACCGGGCCGGTGACGGTCGAGGACGGTGCGTTCCGACGCCGGGGGCGCCCCTTCCTCTACGTCGCCGACACCGTGTGGAGCGCGTTCACCAACCCCTCCGACGAGGAGTGGCTCGCCTACCTGGACCTGCGCCGGGAGCAGGGGTTCACCGCGCTGCAGATCAACGTCCTGCCGCAGTGGGACCGGACGATCCTGCCGGGCAGCCCGTCGCCGTTCGGGCGGGACGCGGGCGGGCGCGTCGTGTGGGACGCCGGGGACGAGGGCTACCTCGCCCTCGCGCGTCGCCGCGTCGCGGAGGCCGTCGACCGGGACCTGGTCCCCGCGCTGGTGGTCCTGTGGTCGAACTACGTCCCGGGCACCTGGGCCAGCGCGATCCGGGACGCGGACGTCATGCCGCTGGAGCTGGTCGAGGCGTACACGCGACGGGTCGCCCGCGCGTTCGGCGACCTCGACCCGGTCTGGGTCGTCGGCGGGGACACCGACCTGGGGACGCCGGAGGCGTCGGAGCACTACCGGGTGGTCTCCGACGTCCTGCACGAGGAGTGCCCCGACGCCGTCCAGGCGCTCCACCTGCGGCGCGGGGACGCCCACGTGCCGGACGAGCTGGCCGAGCGGGTGCAGGTGCTGATGTTCCAGTCCGGGCACAACCGCGACGGGCAGGGCGAGGCGCACCGCCTGGGTCCGCTGCTGCGCGCCGCGCACCCCGGGCACGTGGTCCTGAACGGCGAGCCGTGCTACGAGGGCATGGGCTACAGCCGGCGGCTCTACGGCCGGTTCGGGCGGCAGGAGATCCGCGCCGCCGTGTGGTCCTCGGTGCTGTCCGGTGCGGACGCCGGCTTCGCGTACGGCGCGCACGGGGTGTGGAACTGGCACGTCCGCGGCCACGGGCCGGACCCCGCGCTCGGCGAGGGGTTCGACGAGTCGCTGCCCTGGACCGACGCGCTGCAGGCGCCCGGGGCGTGGGACGTCGGCCTCATCAGGCAGCAGCTGGAGGCGGGCGTCGCCCGGCCGCTCACCCCGGCCCAGGACCTCGTGGTGACCCCCGACGACCCGCGGGTCCGTGCCGCGCGCGCCGGGGACGGCTCCCTGGTGCTGTACGTCCCGGTCGCGACCCGGGTCACCCTCGACGTGGAGCTGCCGGACGCGGACGTCACCGTCCTCGACCTCGCCGGGGGACGCCTCGCGCGCCTGGTGCCGGAGGTCGGCGACGGCCGTACGACGGTCCCGCTGCACCGGTTCGACGCGGACGTCCTCGTCCGCGTCCTCCCGCGGGGGTGAACCCGCCGTGACGACCGCCCCGGTGCGGGGCCTATCCTCGCCGGGGCGTCACGGCGCCGGATGACGTGAAGGAGCGATCCGCGTGGAGATCATCAAGGTCTTCAACAACAACGTCGTGCTCGGGATCGACGAGCACGGCGCCCAGCGCGTGCTCGTGGGCCGCGGTCTCGGGTTCGACCGCAGGCCCGGCGACGCGGTCGACCACGAGAGGGTCGACCAGACGTTCGTGCCCAGCGGGACCACGCCCCCCGAGCGGCTCGTCCGGCTGCTCGAGGAGATCCCCGCGGCGGACATGCAGCTCGCCGAGCGCGTCCTGGACGAGGTCGGCGGGTCGCTCGGCCCCGGGGCGGCCGAGCACGCGCTGCTGCCGCTCGCCGACCACCTCAGCTTCGCGCTGCGCCGCTTCCGCGACGGGTCGGACGAGATCGAGTACCCGATGCAGTGGGAGGTGCCCACCCTCTACCCCGAGGAGCACCGGCTGGCCCGGAAGGCCCTGCGGATCATCGAGGCCGGCAGCGGTGTGCGGCTGCCCGACCACGAGGCCGCCGCCCTCGCGCTGCACCTGGTCAACGCGCAGCTCGGCGCGGGGGACATGAGCCGCACGGTCCGCATGACGCACGTGCTCACGGAGATCCTCGACGTCATCCACCGCACGCTGGACGTGCGCGTGGACGAGACGTCCGTGCCGGTCGCCCGGTTCGTCACGCACCTGCGCTACCTGTTCGCCCGGCAGCAGCAGGGCGTCCTGGCGTCCGTCCCGGACGACCGGATGGCCGCGGCGGTGCGCGACGCCCGTCCGCGCGAGTACGCGTGCGCCGGTGCGATCGCCTCGCTGCTCTCCGAGCGGTTCGGGTGGCCGGTCGACCACCAGGAGGTGCTGTACCTCGCGATGCACGTGCACCGGCTGGTGGCCGAGGGCAGCAGCACCCGCACGCCGGAGGTCCCGTGACCGCGGACCTCGCGCCGCGCCCCGTGCCGGAGGTCGCCGCCGACATCCTGCGGCTCGCCGGCGGGCGGGCGAACCTGACCGACGTGACCCAGTGCTTCGTGCGGCTGCGTCTGACTCTCGTGCAGGCCGACCTGGCCGATCGCGGGGCGCTGCGCGAGCTCCCCGAGGTCGTCGTCCTGGTCGAGCAGCACGGACAGCTGCAGATCGCGCTCCGGAACCGTCTGACGGAGGTGCACGACGCGCTCCGGGGGCTGTGGGGCGGGGCCGGCGCGGGGTGACCCGGCCCGGCCCGCGGCGCGGGGCGCCCGCTCCCGCGCCGGTCGCCGGTCCCGGCCCCGAGCCGCCTGGTCTCGGGGGATACTGGTCCGATGGGGACGGTCCGAGCGCGCCGCCGGGTCCGGATGCCCGCCGAGGAGCGACGCGAGCAGCTGCTCGCCGCGGCGACCGCCCTGATCGCGGAGCGCGGCTACTGGGCGCTGTCGATGCAGGACGTCGCGGACGTCTGCGACCTGTCGCTGACCGGGCTGCTGCACCACTTCCCGTCCAAGGACGTCCTGCTGGTGGCCGTGCTCGACCGGCGCGACACGATCGAGGCCCGCCTGCTGTCCGAGCGGCTGGGCGTGGAGCTCGCCCCGGGTGTCGCGCCGGAGTCGCCGCTGGTCGACTGGTCCGGTGTCGACCTGCGCACGGTGTGCGAGGCGCTGGTCGCGCGGAACAGCCAGCAGCCCGAGCTCGTCCGGCTGTACTCGATGCTCGAGGCCGAGTCGCTCGCGCCCGACCACCCGGCCCACGACTACTTCAACGACCGGCAGCGGCACGTCCTGGCGCTGTTCCGCCGGCTGATCGGCGACGTCCCCGACGCCGACACGATGGCGCGCAAGGTCCTCGCCCTGATGGACGGCCTGCAGGTGCAGTGGCTGCGGGACCCCGCGCTCGACCTCCAGGACGCCTGGCGCCGCTCGGTCGGCGAGCTCGGCCTGCTCTGAGGCCGGCCCCAGGGCCTCGTCCGGATCCGCCGCTTCCGCACGCTCGCCTCGTGCGCTACGTTACCGAGTACCACTACGGTACTCGGTAGTGGCTGCGACGAAGCAGGAGGAGCACGACACGTGTCCAGAGATCCCTACTCGACCGCGGTGGCCGCGGTCCGCTCCGGAGCCGACGCCGACGCGGAGGCCCGGGCCCTGTACGACCAGCTGACGGACGACGAGCGCCTCGGGCTCCTGGACGGCGACGAGGAGTTCTGGCCCGGCATGCGCGACATGATGCAGACCGGCTACAACCACCGCCCGATCGTGCACGGGGCGGTGGCCCGGCTCGGGATCCCCGGCCTGCGGTTCAGCGACGGCCCGCGCGGCGTCGTGATGGGCACCTCGACGGCCTTCCCGGTCTCGATGGCGCGGGGAGCGACCTGGGACGTCGAGCTGGAGGAGGCCGTCGGCCGTGCCATCGGCGCCGAGGTCGCCGCGCAGGGCGGCAACTTCTTCGCCGGCGTCTGCATCAACCTGCCGCGGCACCCCGCGTGGGGCCGCGTCCAGGAGACCTACGGGGAGGACCCGGTCATCCTCGGCGAGCTCGGCGCGGCGCTCACCCGGGGCGTCCGGACCCACGTGATGGCGTGCGCCAAGCACTACGCGCTCAACTCGATGGAGAACGCCCGGTTCAAGGTCGACGTCACCGCCGACGACGCCACGCTGCACGAGGTGTACCTGCCGCACTTCCGGCGCGTCGTCGAGGAGGGCGTCGACGGGATCATGAGCGCCTACAACTCCGTCAACGGGGAGTGGGCCGGGCAGAACCGCGTGCTGCTGACCGACGTCCTGCGGGACCGGTGGGGCTTCGCGGGGGCGACCGTCTCCGACTTCGCCTTCGGCCTGCGCGACGCCGCGGCCTCGCTCGACGCGGGGCTCGACGTCGAGGAGCCGTTCCGCCAGCAGCGTGCCCAGCACCTGCCGGGGGACCTGGAGTCGGGCCGCGCGTCGTGGGAGTGGGTGCGGCGGTCCGGCGTGCGGGTGATCGCCACCCAGCTCCGGTTCGACGCCCGCGACCACGAGCCCGTGCCGTCGCCGGACGTCGTCGTCAGCCCCGCGCACCGCGCGCTGGCCCGGGAGGTCGCGGCCCGGTCGATGGTGCTGCTGCGCAACGAGGACGTCGAGGGCACCCCCGTGCTCCCGCTCGCGGCCGGGTCCCTGCGCCGCCTGGCCGTGGTCGGCCGGCTCGCCGACGTCGCGAACACCGGCGACCACGGGTCCTCGGACGTGCGGAACCCCGACGTCACCACCGCGCTGGCGGGCCTCGTCGCGGCGCTCCCCGGCACCGAGGTCGTCCTCGTCGACCAGGACGACCCGGCCGAGGCGGCGCGGGTCGCCGCCGGCTGCGACGCCGCGGTGGTCGTCGCGGGGTTCACCGCCGCCGACGAGGGCGAGTACGTGAACATGTCGGCCGACCCCGAGCTGCTCACCCTCATGCCCCCGGGCGGGGACGAGCAGGACCAGGTCAGCGTCGCGGGTGCCGACGCGGTCGGCGTCGGCGGCGACCGCGCGTCGCTCGCGCTGCGGCCGGTCGACGAGGAGATCATCCTCGCCGTGGCCGCCGCGAACCCCCGGACCGTCGTCGCGGTCGTGGCGGCCGGGGCGGTCCTCGCCGAGCGGTGGCGCACCGCCGTCCCCGGCGTCCTCCTGTCCTGGTACTCCGGCATGGAGGGCGGCCACGCGCTCGCGGACGTCCTGCTCGGGCGGGTCGACGCCGCCGGCCGGCTGCCCTACTCCGTGCCGACGAGCGAGGAGCACCTCCCGTTCTTCGACCGGTTCGCCACGCGGATCACCTACGACCGGCTGCACGGCCAGCGGCTGCTCGACCACCTCGGCGTCGAGGCGGCCTACCCGCTGGGCTTCGGGCTGTCGTACACGTCGTTCGCGATCACCGACCTGGTCGTGTCCCGGACCGGTGCCGAGACCGCCGCCGCGCGCGTCCGGGTCACCAACACGGGCGCCCGCGACGGCCGGCACGTCGTCCAGGTCTACGGGACGCACCCCGGCGACGGGGAGCGGTCGCTGCTCGGCTTCGCGCCCGTCGCGGTGCCGGCCGGGGCGACCGTGCCGGTCGACGTCCCGCTCTCGCTGCGCCCGCTGCAGCGCTGGGACGCCGCGGCCGACGACCTGGTGCTCGCGGCCGATCCCGTCGAGCTCGCGGCCGGCGCGCACCACGGCGACCCGGACGCCGCGGTCGCGGTGCTCGCGCTCGGCTGACCACCCGGGTGCCGGGCCGGACGCCGGACAGGGGGCCGCGTCCGTCCCGGCACCGCCGACC
>DAMBCY010000156.1:0-6132 GCA_032056255.1 Cellulomonas sp.
GCATCAGCGGCTCGCCGCCGGAGATGGTCAGGCCCCCGCCGGTCACGGCGAACGCCGGCACGTACCGCGCGACCCGGCGGAGCAGCTCCTCGGCGAGCACGGGCTCCCCGCGGCGCATCTCCATCGTGTCGGGGTTGTGGCAGTACAGGCAGCGCAGCGGGCAGCCGGACAGGAACGTCGTCAGGCGCGTCCCGGGGCCGTCGACCGCGGTCACGAGCTCCCAGGAGTGCAGGGAGCCGAGCTCGCCCGCGCGCATCTGCGCGAACTTCTCGCTGCGCTCCGCGTCGCTCACCGCGAGGCCCGCGGTGCCGGCGGAGGACCGCTCGTGCGAGCCGCCGACCAGCGGCACGCCCAGCTGGATCACCGGGGCGCCGACCTCGGTCGCGCGGACCGAGCCGCCGGCGGTGACCTCGGTCTGGACGGTGCTGGTCATCTCGGCCTCCTCGGTCTGCTGCGGGTGGTGGTGCGGTCGGGCTCGCGGTGCGCGGTGCCCGCTGGGGCTGCTCCCCCGGTGGGCACCGCGCGACGGGTCAGAGCGCGCCGTGGAACGTCCGGGAGAGCACGTCGAGCTGCTGCTCGCGCGTCAGTCGGACGAAGTTCACGGCGTAGCCGGAGACCCGGATGGTGAGCTGCGGGTACTTCTCGGGGTGCTCCATGGCGTCCTCGAGGGTGTCCCGGTTGAGGACGTTGACGTTCAGGTGGTACCCGGAGGACACGTTGTACGCGTCCATCAGGCCCACGAGGTTCGTCACCTGCTCGTCCTTGGTGCGGCCGAGGCCCGAGGGCACGACCGTCGAGGTGAGCGAGATGCCGTCCATCGCCTCGGAGTACGGCAGCTTCGCGACCGACATCGCCGAGGCGAGCATGCCGTGCGAGTCGCGCCCGTTCATCGGGTTGGCGCCCGGGGCGAACGGCTCGCCGGTGCGACGGCCGTCGGGGGTGTTGCCCGTGGCCTTGCCGTACACGACGTTGGAGGTGATCGTCAGCACCGACTGCGTGTGCAGCGCGTTGCGGTACGTCTTGTGCTTGCGGATCTTCTCCATGAACGCCTTGGTGATGCCCACGGCGATGTCGTCCGCGCGGTCGTCGTCGTTGCCGTACTTCGGGAAGTCGCCCTCGACCACGTAGTCCGTGACCAGGCCGTCCTCGTCGCGCACCGGCGTGACCTTGGCGTACTTGATGGCCGACAGCGAGTCCGCGACGACCGACAGGCCGGCGATGCCGCAGGCCATGGTCCGCAGGATCGCGCGGTCGTGCAGCGCCATCTCGAGCCGCTCGTACGCGTACTTGTCGTGCATGTAGTGCACGCAGTTCAGCGCGTCGACGTAGGTCTCGGCGAGCCAGTCGAGCAGCACGTCGTACTTCGCCGCGACGTCCTCGTAGTCCAGGACGTCGCCCTCGACCGGGGCGCTGACCGGCGCGACCTGCTTGCCGGACACCTCGTCACGGCCGCCGTTGATCGCGTAGAGCAGGGCCTTGGCGATGTTGACGCGGGCGCCGAAGAACTGCATCTGCTTGCCGACCCGCATCGGGGACACGCAGCAGGCGATCGCCGCGTCGTCGCCCCAGGAGTTGCGGATCAGGTCGTCCGACTCGTACTGGATCGCGGAGGTGTCGATCGACACCTGCGCGCAGAACCGCTTGAAGCCGTCGGGCAGCCGGTTGCTCCACAGCACGGTCAGGTTCGGCTCGGGGGCCGGGCCGACGTTGTAGAGGGTCTGCAGGAAGCGGAACGACGTCTTGCTGACCAGCGAGCGACCGTCCTCGCCGATGCCGCCGATGGACTCGGTGACCCAGGTCGGGTCGCCGGAGAACAGCTCGTCGTACTCGGGGGTCCGCAGGAACCGGACGATGCGCAGCTTGATGACGAAGTCGTCGATCAGCTCCTGGGCGAACTCCTCGGTGATCGCCCCGGAGGCGAGGTCCCGCTGGATGTACACGTCGAGGAAGGTCGAGGTGCGGCCCAGCGACATCGCCGCGCCGTTCTGCTCCTTCACGGCGCCCAGGTAGGCGAAGTACAGCCACTGCACGGCCTCGCGGGCCGTGGTCGCCGGCCGGGAGATGTCGTAGCCGTAGGAGGCCGCCATCTTCTTGAGCTCGGCGAGGGCGCGGATCTGCTCTGCGTTCTCCTCGCGGTCGCGGATGATGTCCTCGACCGACGGCTCCATGTCCATCTCGTGCCGCTCGAGGCGCTTGCCCTCGATCAGCGCGTCGACGCCGTACAGCGCCACGCGGCGGTAGTCGCCGATGATCCGGCCGCGGCCGTAGGCGTCGGGCAGGCCCGTGATGATGTGCGAGGAGCGGGCCGCGCGGACGTTGGGCGGGTACACGTCGAAGACGCCGTCGTTGTGCGTCTTGCGGTACGTCCGGAAGATCTTCGCGATGTCGGGGTCGATGTCGTACCCGTAGGTCTCGAGCGACTTCTCGACCATGCGCCAGCCGCCGTTGGGGATCATGGCGCGCTTCAGCGGGGCGTCCGTCTGCAGGCCGACGATGAGCTCCTGGGCCTCGTCGATGTAGCCGGCGGGGTGCGACACGATCGTGCCCGGCACCTTGTTGTCGATGTCGTACACGCCCTTCGCGCGCTCCGCCGGGAACATCGCGCTGAGCTTGGCCCAGATGCCCGTGGTGCGCTCGGTCGGCCCGGCGAGGAACGCCGAGTCGCCGTCGTAGGGGGTGTAGTTGCGCTGGATGAAGTCGCGGACGTCGATCCCGTCACACCAGGGTCCGGTGACGAATCCGTCCCAGGCACCCGCTGTGGCGTCGGTGTCGGACTGGGGTACTGCGGTGGTGGACATCTGAGGCTCCCTCGCTGAGTGCGTCGTACTCGTGACGCTATTCACGAGGTCATGGGATGTCTTGGGACCTCGGTCCCGTTTCCGGCCCGACGCGCCCGGCGAGGTGCGTGACGGTGCTCACGCAGGTGTGCCTGACCGTGCTCCTCGCGCGCGCGAGCCCGCGCTGCGCGCGCGCCCGCCAGCGGACGGCGAGGGTGGGCCCGGAGCGCCGAGGGAGGGGTCCGGGGACGCCTCCCTCGACGCGCGGAGCCCTCCCTCGGCACCTCGGTGGCACCAAGGGGGGTCAGGGGGTGGCGTCGAGGGACCGGAGGACGTCGCGGGCGAGGTCCTGCGGGGTCAGGCGCAGGGTCGCCAGGAGCTCGTCGCGGGTCGCGTGCTCGAGGAACCGGCGCGGGACGCCGAACGCCTGCACCGGTGTGCCGATGCCGGCGTCGGGGGCGCGCAGGCCGAGGGCCGAGCCGATGCCGCCCTCCCGGACGCCGTCCTCGATCGTGACCACGTGGTCGTGCTCCCCCGCCAGCTTCACGAGCGCCGCCGGCACCGGCAGCACCCAGCGGGGGTCGACCACCGTGACCCGCAGCCCGTGCACGGCGAGCAGCTCCCCGAGCGCGACGGCCGTCGTGGCCATCGGCCCGACCCCGCACACCAGGACGCCGCGCGCGTCGCCCCCGTCGGACCCCCCGTGCCGGGCGAGGACGTCCACGCCGTCGACCTCGTCGACCGCCGGCAGCGCGGGGGGCAGAGCGCCCTTCGGGTACCGCACCACCGTCGGCGCGTCGTCCACGTCCACGGCCGCGCGCAGCGCCGCGCGCAGGGTGTCCTCGTCGCGCGGGGCCGCCAGCCGCAGGCCGGGCACCAGCCCGAGCAGCGCGAGGTCCCACATGCCGTTGTGGCTGGCGCCGTCGTCCCCCGTCAGGCCCGCGCGGTCCAGCACGAACGTCACCCCGGCGCGGTGCAGGGCGACGTCCATCAGCACCTGGTCGAAGGCGCGGTTGAGGAACGTCGCGTACACCGCGACGACCGGGTGCAGCCCGGCGAACGCCATCCCGGCCGCGGTCGTCACCGCGTGCTGCTCGGCGATCCCGACGTCGAACGTCCGGTCCGGGAACTCCGCGGCGAACGGCGCCAGGCCGACCGGGGCGAGCATCGCCGCGGTCAGGGCCACCACGTCGGGGCGGCGCCGGCCGATCCGCACCACCTCGTCGGCGAACACCCCGGTCCAGCCGAACCGCGACGGTGCCACGGGCAGCCCGGTCTCGGGGTGGATCCGCCCCACGGCGTGGAACCGGTCGGCCACGTCCTGCTCCGCCGGGCTGTACCCGCGGCCCTTCTCGGTGATGACGTGCACGATCACCGGCCCGCCGAACGCGCGCGACCGCTGCAGCGCGAACTCGACGGCCGCGGTGTCGTGCCCGTCGACCGGGCCGACGTACTTCAGGCCGAGGTCCTCGAACATGCCCTGCGGCGCGACGACGTCCTTGATGCCCTTCTTCAGGCCGTGCAGCGCGTCGTACGCGAGCCGCCCGGGGGGCCCGGACGCCTTGAGGGTCCGCTTGCCCCAGGACAGCACGCTCTCGTACTGCCGGGTGGTGCGCAGGGCGTCCAGGTGCTTGGCGAACCCGCCGATGGTCGGGGCGTAGGAGCGCTGGTTGTCGTTGACCACCACGATCAGGCGGCGGTCGACGCCGTCGGCGATGTTGTTCAGCGCCTCCCAGGCCATGCCGCCGGTCAGCGCGCCGTCGCCGATCACCGCGACGACGTGCCGGTCCGTGCGGCCTGCCAGCGCGTTCGCCCGCGCGATGCCGTCCGCCCAGGAGAGCGCGGTCGACGCGTGCGAGTTCTCCACCACGTCGTGCGCGGACTCCGCGCGGCTCGGGTAGCCGGACAGCCCTCCGCGGTGCCGCAGCCGGGCGAAGTCCTGCCGCCCCGTCAGCAGCTTGTGCACGTACGCCTGGTGGCCGGTGTCGAACACGAGGGTGTCCCGCGGCGAGTCGAACACCCGGTGCAGCGCGAGGGTGAGCTCGACGACGCCGAGGTTCGGGCCGAGGTGGCCGCCCGTCCGGGACACCTGGTCGACGAGGAAGCCGCGGATCTCGGCGGCGAGCGCCCGCACCTGCCGGTGGGTCAGCCCCCGGAGGTCCGCGGGCCGACCGATCCCGTCCAGCAGTCCCATGCGTCCACACCGCCCCGTCGCCGTCGTCCGCACGGCGGGTCCGCCCGCCGGAGGCGACCCACTCTACGACCCGCCGACCCGCGCGCCCGCCGACCCGCTGAGCCCGCCGACCCGCTGAGCTGCTGAGCTCCACGAGATCGGTGCGTCGACGCCGAGGTCGGCGCCACCGCCACCGATCTCGAGCGCGACACACCGATCTCGGCGCCCGTGGGGGGGTGGGGGGTCAGGGGGTGCGGACCTCCAGGGGGGCGTCCGTCGTGACCTGGGCGCGGCCGTCGGCGGCCACGCGCACCGCGAGCGGGCGACCCGCGACCCGCAGTCCCGACACCGCCACGGCGCCCAGCGGGGCGGGTGCCGGCGGCGCGACGTCCAGCCGGCCGGCCGGCACGTCGGGCGTCAGGCCGAGCGTCGCCGCCAGCACCGACACCGCGGCGGCCGCGGACCAGGCCTGCGGGCGGCAGGCCGCCGGGTACGGCACGACCCGGGGGACGGTGCCGCGCGGGTCGCCGCCGTAGAGCTCGGGCAGCCGGTCGTCGAAGTCCTGGGCGGCGGCGAGCAGCCCTTCCGCGAGCGCCGCGGCCCGGCGGGCGTGCCCGGCCCGGGCGAGCCCCTGCACGACGATCGCGGTGTCGTGCGGCCAGACCGCACCGCCGTGGTACCGCAGCGGCCAGTAGCCGGCCGACTCCGTCGACATCGTGCGCAGCCCGTACCCGGAGTCCATGTCCGGCCCGGTCAGCCGCGCGGCCACCGTCGCCTCCTCCTCCGCGGACAGCAGCCCCGTCCCGAGCAGGTGCCCGATGTTGCTGGTCACCGTGTCGACGACCCGCTTGCGGGCGTCGAGCGCGATCCCCGGGTAGGGCCCGCGCGCGTCGGAGGTCCAGAACGCGGCGCGGAACCGGTCGGCGAGCGCCGCCGCCCAGGCGCGCCACCGGTCGCCGCCGGGGCGGCCGAACGCGTCCAGCAGGGCGGCACCGCCGACGGCCGCCTCGTGCGCGTAGCCCTGCACCTCGGCCAGGGCGATCGGCCCCTCGGCGAGGCCACCAGCCCGCCACTGCACGGAGTCGCCGGAGTCCTTCCAGCCCTGGTTCGCCAGGCCGGTGCCGGACTCGTCGGCGTACTCCAGGAAGCCGTCGCCGTCGGAGTCGCCGTGCTCCGACATCC
>DAMBCY010000156.1:6142-8617 GCA_032056255.1 Cellulomonas sp.
ATCCACGCCAGCGCGCGCTCCAGGGCGGGCAGCAGGGCCTCGACGTCGGCGGCGGGCATCCCCCACCGCCACGCGTCGTGCAGCAGGCACACCCACAGCGGCGTCGCGTCCACCGTGCCGTAGTACACCGGGGGCAGCACGGTGCCCTCGTCGGGCACGGACAGCTCGGCGCGGCGGACCTCGTGCAGGATCTTGCCGGGCTGCTCGGCGGTCGCGGGGTCGGTGCGCTCGCCCTGGAGCGCGGCGAGCGTGCGCAGCGTCCCGGCGGCCAGGTCGGTGCCGAGCGGGAGCAGCATCCGCGCGGCCCAGATCGAGTCCCGGCCGAACAGGGTGAAGAACCACGGGGCGCCGGCGGCGAGGAACACGTCGTCGGGGGCGAACCGGGCGCTGAGCCGCAGGGTGCCGAGGTCGGCGAGCGCCTGGTCCAGCAGGGCGGGCAGCCGGCGGTCGGCGGCCTCGACGCGCGGCGGCTCCCACTCGGGTGCCGCGCGGCGCGGTGCGGTCACGACGCCGCCCGCGTCGGTGATCGCGAGCGTCCACGACCGGACCTGCGGCTCCCCGGCGCTCGCGGTGACCTCCCAGGCGAGCCGCACCGCGCCGTCGTCGGACACGTCGACCTCGGCCCCGGGCGCCGCGAGCCGCACCGCGACGTCCGCGTCGGCCTGCCACCGCACGGCGTCGCCGTCGACGACCGGCACCGGGGCGGCACCGACCGGGGCGCCGGACTTGATGCGGTCCATCGGCGTGCCGTCCGGGCGCAGCACCACCTCGAGACGGCCGGCGACCGGGTCCACGGTCGCGCAGGACAGCGTCAGCGTCTCGGTCACCGCACCGGGCGCGACCTCGCGCCGCCGTTCGAGCCGCGCGGTCGGGTCGGCGCCGGGGCCGTCGACGGTGCGCGCGAGCAGGACCGCACGCACCCGCCCCGGCCCGTCGGCGCCGGACCCGATCGCCTCGGGCTCGGCGCCCGCGACGGTCAGCCGCGCGCCGGACAGCACGCGCACGTCGCCGTGGTAGACGCCCTGGGCGCCCCGGCCGTCGGTCAGGCCGACCTGCCCGTCACGGCCGGACCACGCCTGCGTGGGGGCGTGCACCGCGACCAGCAGGTCGTGCAGCAGGGGCTGGAGCTCCATGGGTACCTCGTCGTCGTCGGTGCTGGGCGTCGAGCGGTCCCGGATCCTCGTGGGACGACGTCCCGAGACCGGATCGTGACCCGGGACCGGCTCGCTCGGCTTGACAGCCCGGGGGCCGCTGATGACTCTAGAGCCATCCGTTTGAGCGTTCCAATCGCGAATTGGAACGATCATACGTCCGGACGACGCCGACGGAGGAGCACCCGATGGACAGCACGACCCGGGCCACGCTCGAGATCGTCGCCCAGCGCGCCGGCGTCTCCCGGCAGACGGTGTCCAACGTGCTCAACGCCCCGCACCTCGTGCGCGCCGAGACCAGCGAGCGCGTCCGCCTCGCCATCGACGAGCTCGGCTACCGCCCCTCGGCGGCCGCACGCCAGCTCCGCACCGGCCGTTCGCGGGTCCTGGGCCTGCGGCTCGAGCCCGTGCGGGACGGCATCAACGGCGCCGTGCTCGACCGGTTCCTGCACGCGCTGACCGAGAGCGCCCAGACCCGCGGCTACCGCGTCATGCTGTTCACCGCCCCCGACGACGAGCACGAGATCGCCGGGTACCGCGAGCTGCTGGACACCGCCGACCTCGACGCGTTCGTCCTCACCAGCACCCACCACGACGACGTCCGGGCGGCGTGGCTCGCCGAGCGCGGGGTCCCGTTCGTCACGTTCGGCCGCCCCTGGTCCCGCCCGGCGGAGCCCGGCGCCCGCCCGGAGCCCGGGGACGACCACCCCTGGGTGGACGTCGACGGCGCCGCCGGGACCCGCGCGGCCGTCGAGCACCTGCGCCGGCTCGGGCACGAGCGCATCGCCTACCTCGGCTGGCCCGACGGCTCCGACGTCGGCGAGGACCGCGCCACCGGGTGGATCTCCGCCATGGTCGACGCCGGGCACGACGCGTCCCTGCTGCGCCGGCTGCACGCCCGCGTCCCGGACGGGGTCGCCGCCGGGGCGCAGGCCATCGAGCGGGTGCTCGCCGACGCCGCCGCCACCGCCGTGGTCTGCGCCTCCGACTCGCTCGCCCTCGGCGCGCTGACCGTCGGGCGCACCCGCGAGACCCCCCTGGCCGTCGTGGGGTTCGACGACACGCCCGTCGCCGCGGCCGTCGGCCTCAGCTCCGTCGCCCAGCCGCTCACCGAGGCCGCGCACCGCGCGCTCGACCTGCTCCTCGACCAGATCGACGGCACGGGCGGCACCCGCGACCGGCAGGTCCTGCTGGCCCCGCACCTGGTCGAGCGCGCGTCGAGCCGGGCCGGGCGCCACACCCCCTGATCCCCCACCCCCAGCACCGCTCGAAGGAGAGACCCTCATGCACACCATCCCCACCCGAGGTCGGCGCCTGCTGGCGT
>DAMBCY010000157.1:0-302 GCA_032056255.1 Cellulomonas sp.
CCGCTGGTGGTGCTGAACCAGCGCACCGTCTGGCTGATCTTCGGCGCCCTGCTGGCCAGCATGCTGCTGTCGTCGCTCGACCAGTCGATCGTCGGCACCGCGATGCCCACGATCGTCGGCGAGCTCAACGGTGTCGAGCACCAGGGCTGGGTGGTGACGATCTACATCCTGGCCATCGCGATCGTCATGCCGCTCTACGGCAAGTTCGGCGACCTGTGGGGGCGGCGCTGGCCGTTCCTCATCGCGATCGGGCTGTTCACGATCGCGTCGGCCGGCGCGGGCTTCGCGCAGTCGTTCGGCGA
>DAMBCY010000157.1:312-8605 GCA_032056255.1 Cellulomonas sp.
CGCGGGGCGCGGCGTGCAGGGCCTCGGCGGCGGCGGCCTAAGGAGCCTGTCCCAGGCGATCATCGCGGACATCGTGCCCGCCAAGGAGCGCGGCAAGTACATGGGCCCGATGGGCGCCATGTTCGGTGTCGCGGCCGTCGCCGGCCCGCTGCTCGGCGGGCTGTTCACCGACCACGCCGACTGGCGCTGGTGCTTCTGGATCAACATCCCGGTCGGCATCGCGGCGTTCGTCACGGCGTGGATCACCCTCAAGCTGCCCACGCACCGCTCGGGCCGCAAGCTCGACGTCGCCGGCATCCTCCTGCTGACGATCGCCACGTCCGGCATCGTGCTCGTGACCTCGTGGACCTCGCTGACCGGCGAGTCCGGCTACGACTGGTCCGACGCCCGCCTGATCGGGCTGCTGGTCGGCACCCTCGCGGCCATCGCCCTGTTCGTCCTCGTGGAGCTGCGCGCCGCCGAGCCGATCCTGCCGCTGCGCCTGTTCAGGAACCGCACGTTCACGCTCGCGACGGGCGTGGGCCTGGTCATCGGCATGGGCATGTTCGCGTCGCTGGCCTTCCTGCCGACGTTCCTGCAGATGGCGACGGGCTCCGGCGTCACCGAGTCCGGCCTGCTCATGCTCCCGATGACCGTCGGCGTGATGCTCACCGCGATCGGCTCCGGCATCGCGATCACGAGGACCGGCCGCTACCGGCTGTTCCCGATCACCGGCATGGCGATCACGACGCTCGGCCTCACGTGGCTCACCACCATCACCGGGGACATGTCGATGGTGCTGTTCGGCGCCATGATCTTCGCGCTCGGCGCGGGCCTCGGCCTCGTGATGCAGACGATCGTGCTCGCGGTGCAGAACTCGGTGGACCCGCACGAGCTCGGCACGGCGACCTCCGCGAACAACTTCTTCCGCGAGATCGGCGCGGCGGTCGGCACCGCGCTGTTCAGCACGATCTTCACCACCCGGCTCACCGAGCGGCTCGGCGGCGTGTTCGCCGACGTCCCGGCCGACCAGCTGCCGACCGGCGGCGGCGAGTCCTCGCTGACCCCGGCGATCGTCGCGAACCTGCCCGAGCCGCTGCACTCCGGCGTCGTGGACGCGTACACCGGTGCGCTCGCCCCGGCGTTCTGGTACCTCGTGCCGCTGCTGGCGCTCGGGTTCGTGCTCACGCTGTTCCTGCGCGAGGTGAAGCTGTCCGACGTCGCCGGCATGGTGGCGCGCGGCGAGGCCACCGTCGAGGGCGCGGAGCCGCCGGTCCCGGTGGCCGTCGGTGCCACGCCCGCCGCCCCCGCCACGCCCGCCGTGCCCGGCGCGACCGACCGGCCGGTCCCGGCCGAGGGCGGCGACCCCGGGCCCGACGCCGGGTAGCCTGCGCCAGATGAGCATGCACGCCTCCCGGCCCGTGCGCCAGAAGCGCCCGGCCAAGCCCCAGTTCACCTCGATGATCCTGGTCCTCGAGGGCGTGCTGGTGCTGTTCGCGGCGCTGACGGCGTACCGGCTCGGATCGGTGGAGCCGGGCGTGCTGTGGCCCGTCGCGGGCGCGCTGTTCGTCGTCCTCGTCGTGCTGTCCCGCCTGGTCACCGCACCGGGCGGCTACGTCGCGGGGTCCGTCGCGCAGCTGCTGGTCGTCGCGTGCGGGCTCGCGATCCCGCTGATGTACGCGCTGGGCCTGCTGTTCGCGGTCCTGTGGTTCGTGTCGATGCAGCTGGGTGCCCGCATCGACCGCGAGCGGGCGGCCTTCGACGCCGCCCACCCCGACCAGACCCCCCAGGGCGGACTGCCCCCGACCGCCCGCTAGGGTGACGCGCATGAGCGACATCCAGCGCACCCTCGTCCTGGTCAAGCCCGACGGCGTCAGCCGCGGCCTGGTGGGCGAGGTGCTCCGCCGCATCGAGGCCAAGGGCTACACCCTCGTGGCCGTCGAGCTCCGCACCGCCGACGACGCCCTGCTCGAGCAGCACTACGCCGAGCACCAGGGCAAGCCGTTCTTCCGGCCCCTGGTGGACTTCATGCGGTCCGGCCCGGTGCTGGCCGTGGTGGCCGAGGGGCACCGGGTCATCGAGGGCTTCCGCTCGCTGGCCGGGACCACCGACCCGACGACGGCCGCCCCGGGCACGATCCGCGGCGACCTCGGCCGCGAGTGGGGTCTGGAGGTCACGCAGAACCTCGTGCACGGCTCGGACTCCGAGGAGTCGGCGGCCCGCGAGATCGCCCTCTGGTTCCCGGCCCTCTGACCCACCCCGCGCGGCCACCCCGCGCAGGTCCCGCGCGGCCCCCGAGGTCGTCCTGCGGCTGCGAGGTCGTCACTCGTTCGTGACGACCTCGCCCGCGTGTGACGACCTCGCCGCGCGCGCCGGGGCTCGGACGCCCGGGGCCGGGGTCGCACTAGGCTGCCCGCGTGCACCTCAAGACGCTCACCCTGCGCGGGTTCAAGTCGTTCGCCTCGGCGACGACGCTGAACCTCGAGCCCGGGGTGACGTGCGTCGTGGGGCCGAACGGCTCCGGGAAGTCGAACGTCGTCGACGCGCTCGCGTGGGTGATGGGGGAGCAGGGCGCCAAGTCCCTGCGCGGCGGAAAGATGGAGGACGTCATCTTCGCCGGGACGTCCGGTCGCCCGCCGCTCGGACGGGCGGAGGTGGCGCTGACCATCGACAACGCCGACGGCGCGCTGCCGATCGAGTACACCGAGGTCACCATCTCGCGGACGCTGTTCCGCAACGGCGGCTCGGAGTACGCGATCAACGGCCGGGCGTGCCGGCTGCTCGACATCCAGGACCTGCTGTCCGACTCCGGCCTGGGCCGCGAGATGCACGTGATCGTCGGGCAGGGGCAGCTCGACGCGGTGCTGCGGGCGACGCCGGAGGAGCGGCGCGGCTTCATCGAGGAGGCCGCCGGCGTCCTCAAGCACCGCAAGCGCAAGGAGAAGGCGCTCCGCAAGCTCGACGCGATGCAGGCGAACCTCACGCGGCTCACCGACCTCACCGGTGAGCTGCGCCGCCAGCTCGGCCCGCTCGGCCGGCAGGCGGAGGTGGCGCGCAGGGCGCAGACCGTGCAGGCCGACCGGCGCGACGCCCGTGCCCGGCTGCTCGCGGACGACCTCGCCCAGCTCACCGCGACCCTCGAGCAGGAGATCGCCGACGACACGGCGCTGCGCGCCCGCCGCGCGGAGGCCGAGGCGGCGCTCGACGCCGCGCGGGCGCGGCTCGCCGCGCTGGAGCGCGCGGCCGCCGAGGCCGCGCCGGCCCTGGGGGAGGCGGCCGAGGTCTGGTACCGGCTGTCGGCGCTGCGCGAGCGGCTGCGCGGCACCGCGTCCCTGGCGTCCGACCGCGCCCGGCTGCTCGGCACCGCCGGCCCGGAGCCGGTGCGCGGCCAGGACCCGGACGACCTGGAGCGGCAGGCCGAGCGGGTCCGGGCCGCGGAGGCCGAGCTGACCGCGGAGGTCGACGTCGCCCGCGCCGGGCTGGAGGCCGCGCAGGCCGCCCGGCTCCAGGCCGAGGAGGCCGCCTCCGGGGCCGAGAAGGCGCTGGCCACGGTGCTGCGCGGCGCGGCCGACCGCCGTGAGGGTCTGGCCCGGCTTGCGGGGCAGGTCGGCGCCCGGCGCAGCCGGCTCGAGGCCACGGAGGCCGAGATCGGCCGGCTGCGCGCGACGCTCGCCGAGGCCGAGCGGCGCGGGCACGCGGCGACCGTCGAGTTCACCGCGCTCGAGACGCAGGTCGCGGGCGTCGAGGAGGGCGAGGAGGGCCTGGACGCCGCCCACGAGGAGGCGGCCGAGGCCGTCGACTCCACCTCCGCGCGGGTGCGGGAGCTCGTGGACGCCCTCGGCGCGGCGGAGCGGGAGCGCACGGCGCTGGAGTCCCGGATCGAGACCCTTGAGCTCAGCCTGACCCGCAAGGACGGCGCCGGCGCGCTGCTCGCCTCCGACGGCCTGGCCGGGGTGGTCGGCTCGCTGGCCGCGCTGATCGGGGTCGCGGCGGGGGACGAGGAGGCGGTCGTCGCCGCGCTCGGTGCCTCCGCGGACGCCGTGGCGGTGGAGTCCGTCGAGGCCGCCGTCGACGCGATCCGCTACCTGCGCGAGCAGGACGCCGGACGGGCGGGGCTCGTCGTGGCGGGTCCGGGCACCTCCGAGGCCGGGGCGGCCGCCGAGGCCGGGGTCCCCGGGGCGGCCCCCGCGGGTGCCGCGTGGGCCCTCGACCTCGTCCAGGTCCCGCCCGCGGTGCTGCCCGCGGTCCGCCGGCTGCTGCGCGGCGTCGTCGTGGTGGACGACCTGGTCGCCGCCCGCGTCGTGCTCCGCGACCACCCGGACCTGGTCGTCGCGACCCGCGGCGGCGACGTGCTCGCGGCGCACCGGGCGTCCGGCGGTTCCGCCACCGCCCCGAGCGCCCTGCACCTGCAGTCCGCGCTCGACGAGGCGCGGCAGGGCGCCGAGGCCGCGGCGGCGCGCGCGGAGCAGGCCACCTTCGCCCTGGTCGGCGCCCGCGAGGCCGAGCAGGCGGCGCGGGCCGCGTACGAGGACACGCTGGACCGGCTCAACGAGTCCGACGCGGCCCTCGCCGCCGTCGCCGAGCAGCTGGGCCACCTCGGCTCGACCGCCCGGGCCGCGCGCGCCGAGGCCGAGCGGGTGCAGGCGTCCCTGACGGCCGCCGAGCAGGCGCTCGCCGAGGGCGGGGCCGAGCTGGCCGCGCTGACGGAGCGCCTGGCCGCCGCCGAGGCCGAGCCCGCCGACACGGATGCCGCGATCGAGGAGCGCACCGCGGAGCGCGACGCCCTGGCCGAGGTCGCGTCCGCGGCCCGCGCCCGGGAGACGGAGGCGCGGCTGACGCTGCGCACCGCCGAGGAGCGCGCCCGCGCGCTGTCCGGCCGGGCCGAGTCGCTCGCCCGGGCCGCGCGCACCGAGCGGGCCGCCCGGGAGAAGGCCGCCGAGCGGGAGCAGGTGCGCGCCCGGCACGCGGCCGTCGCGACCGCCGTGGCCCTCGGCGCGGCGCAGGCCCTCGTGGTGGTCGAGCGCGCGGTGCAGCAGGCCGCCGACGCGCGGGAGGCCGCCGAGGCCGCGCGCACCGAGCGGGAGACCGCCCTGACGGCCGTCCGCGCTCAGGTCGACGAGCGGCAGCGCGAGGTCGCGCACCTCACCGACGCCGCGCACCGCGACGAGGTCGCCCGCGCCGAGCAGCGGCTGCGCGTCGAGCAGCTGCAGACCCGCGCCGTGGACGACCTCGGGATCGACCCCGCGGTGCTGGTCGAGGAGTACGGCCCGCACCGGCTGGTGCCGGTGCTCACGCCGCCGGCGACCGACGGCGACGACGTCCCGCGCGAGGTGCCCTACGTCCGCGCCGAGCAGGAGAAGCGGCTCAGGGCCGCCGAGCGCGCCCTCGCGCAGCTCGGCCGGGTCAACCCGCTCGCGCTCGAGGAGTTCGCGGCGCTCGAGGAGCGGCACACGTTCCTGGTCGAGCAGCTCGCCGACCTGAAGAAGTCCCGCGCCGACCTCCTGGAGATCGTCCGGGAGATCGACGAGCGCGTCGAGCAGGTGTTCGCCGACGCCTACCGGGACACCGCCGCCCAGTTCGACCGGGTGTTCCCGCGGCTGTTCCCCGGGGGCGAGGGCCGGCTGGTGCTGACCGACCCGTCCGACATGCTGACGACGGGCATCGAGGTCGAGGCCCGGCCCGCCGGCAAGAAGGTCAAGCGGCTGTCGCTGCTCTCCGGCGGCGAGCGGTCGCTGACGGCGGTCGCGCTGCTGGTGTCGATCTTCAAGGCCCGTCCGAGCCCGTTCTACGTGATGGACGAGGTCGAGGCCGCGCTGGACGACGCGAACCTCGGGCGGCTGCTGGAGATCTTCCGCGAGCTGCAGGAGGACTCCCAGCTCATCGTCGTCACCCACCAGAAGCGCACCATGGAGATCGCGGACGCCCTCTACGGGGTGACGATGCGCGGCGACGGGGTGACGACCGTCATCAGCCAGCGGCTGCGCGACGAGGCGGCCGCGCCGTCCTGACGAGGCCGACGGGGGCGCCACGTGAAGATCCGGTGAGCGTTTCCCTGGAGGCGGCGCCACCCCGGGCCGGATCCGGGTTCGCGGCGGAGAATTCCTCCCATGGGTTACCTCTGGGGGATCGGGCTGGCGCTGCTGGCCGCGGTGGGCGTGATCGTCGCCGCGAACGCGACGGGCGACGGGCGCACGAGCGCCCGCGAGTTCTGGGCCGACCTGCGCTCCGGGCTGCGTCGTCGTGGTCGTGAGGCCGACGCCGACGACGCGGCGGTCGACGCCGAGCCGGTCGACGTGCCGTTCGCGCAGATCTTCGCCGAGTCCTCCGAGCCCGACGACGGGTACCTGCAGCTGGACGAGCTGGCCGAGATGCTCGAGCGCACGGGGGAACGGGCCGGACGGATCCTGCCCGGCCGCGGCGAGCACGAGCACCGGCCGGCGCAGCGCGAGGACGCCGACCACCCCGCCGCGGCCCCGACCGCGGAGGAGACGGAGCCCGCCGCGCACCCGCGCACCTCCCGGCCGCACCCCGTCGCCGCGCGCCGGTCCGGGCACGAGCCCGCGGCACGCCGCAGCGGCACCGCGACGGCCCACGCGCCCGCCACGTCGGTCACGCTGCCCCCGGCGGTGCCGCCGCAGCGCCGCGACGGCTGACACACTGTCCCGGTGGACGCGAACGACCTCCAGACCTTGCTCCTCGTCGGCCTGCCGGCCCTGGCTGTCCTGGGCGGTGGCGCCGCCGTCCTGACCCGGCGCCGCTCCGCCTCCCGGACCGACGAGGCCCCGCCCGCCCGACGCCCGGCCCCCGAGGTCGAGGCGCTCCCCGAGGTGGACGTCGCCGTCCCGCCGGTCGAGGCGCCCGAGCAGGCCGCCGCGGCCCCCGTGCTGGAGGTCCCGGCGCCCGTCCCGGGCCGGCTGGCCCGGCTGCGCGACCGCCTGGCCCGGTCCGGCTCGCCGCTCGGCGCCCGGATGCTGCAGGTGCTGTCCCGCGACCACCTGACCGTGGACGACTGGGACGAGCTCGAGGAGGCCCTGCTGCTCGCCGACGTCGGCGCCGGCCCCTCCGCCGAGCTGGTCGACGCGATCCGCACGCAGGCCCGGGTGCAGGGGCTCAAGGACCCGGCCCAGGTGCGCGCGCTGCTCCGCGAGCAGCTGCTCGCGCTGGTCGACCCGGCCCTGGACCGCTCGCTGGCCACCGCGCCCCGCACGGCCGAGGACGGCTCACCGGTCCCCGCCGTCGTGCTCGTGGTCGGCGTCAACGGCACCGGCAAGACCACCACCGTCGGCAAGCTCGCCCGCGTCCTGGTCGCCGAGGACCGCACCGTGCTGCTCGGCGCCGCGGACACGTTCCGCGCCGCCGCCGCCGACCAGCTGCAGACCTGGGGCTCGCGCGTCGGGATCCGCACCGTGCGCGCCGACCGGGACGGCGCCGACCCGGCGTCCGTCGCGTTCGAGGCCGTGAAGGACGGCGTGGCCGAGGGCGTCGACGTGGTGCTGGTGGACACGGCGGGGCGGCTGCAGAACAAGGCGGGCCTCATGGACGAGCTCGGCAAGATCACCCGCGTGATCACCCGCACCGCCCCGCTGTCCGAGGTGCTGCTCGTCCTCGACGCCACCACGGGCCAGAACGGCCTGAACCAGGCGCGCGTGTTCGCGGAGGTCGCCGGGGTCACCGGCATCGTGCTGACCAAGCTCGACGGCACCGCCAAGGGCGGCATCGTCGTCGCCGTGCAGCGCGAGCTCGGCGTGCCGGTCAAGCTCGTCGGCCTCGGCGAGGGCCCGGACGACCTGGCGCCGTTCGACGCCGACGAGTTCGTCGACGGCATCCTCGGCTGACCGGGCTCCCGTCTGCTGACGGCCGCCGACGGGGCCGGGCGTTCGCGGGCTGAGACGATCCGGTCCGGGCAACAGAACGTTTACGTCGTCGACCCCGCCGTCACACGCCCGTAACGTGCTCCGTCATCCGCGGTAACCGCGGTTCAGGACCCTGTTCCCCGATCCGGCCGCACGGCCGGCGAGGGGAGAGGCGTTCCACATGGATGTTCTGGACACCGGAGCCACCGCCTGGATGCTGATGTCAGCGTCCCTGGTGCTGCTCATGACGCCGGGACTGGCGTTCTTCTACGGGGGCATGGTGCGCGGCAAGTCCGTGCTCAACATGATGATGATGTCGTTCGTCGCCATCGCCGTCGTGGTCATCGTCTACGTGCTGTGGGGCTGGTCGATGTCCTACGGCTCCGACGTCGGCGGCCTGTTCGGCAACCCGTTCGACCAGTTCGGCCTCTCGGGCACGATCTGGGCCGAGGACGGCAGCT